>NZ_DCBW01000018.1:0-32529 GCF_002313585.1 Microbacterium sp. UBA1097
GACCAGGGTGGACAGGATCGACGCGCTGGCCAACTGCCCGATGATCCGCGCCGCGACCCGCCCCTCCTGGTCGATGACCAAGGTGGTGGGGGTGGCCTGGATCGGAGTGACCTGCGCGAACGCGAGCTTGACCCGTCCGTCGTTCACGTCGATCACGCTCGGGTAGGTGACGTTGTTGTCACGGGCGAACGACAGTGCGGTGGCTGGCTGGTCGTAGGTGTTCACCCCGAGGAACGCGACGCCCTGGTCCTGATACTCCTGCCAGACCTCCTCGAGCATCGGGGCTTCGACGATGCACGGCCCGCACGCGGCGTACCAGAAGTTCACCACCAGCACCCCGCCGCGGTAGTCGTCACTGGACACCGTCTCCCCGGTCTCGGTGACGCCCTCGAACACCACCGGCTCCCCGCGGTCGGCATCCGGGATCTCGACGATCTGGAAGTCACCGGCGATGTAGCCCTTCTCGCTTCCGTCCCGGTACTGCTGCGCGAGCGAGTCGCTGGACGTGCACCCGGCCAGCAGCAGCGCCGCGACCAGCGTCATGGCGGCAAGGACGCGGCGGCGGATCATGCGCGCTTGACCTTGATCAGGGCGCCGGCGACCAGGAACACGACCGCGGCGACCGGCTGCGCCGCAGTCCACACCGGGCCGGTGAACGGGAACGGGAACACCGGGTTCCAAATCACGGCGATCACGACGAACACAGGCAACCACCACCACTGCCGCGCCTGGATCGCGAACCACCCCACGATGACCGCGAAGATCGCGGCGACGAACAGCACAACGGTGAACCAGTCCCCGCCCATCAGTACCGGCGCGAGGAACAACACCGCCGCCGCGAGCAGCCCCGGCGCGAACGCGTTGCGCTGGTATACGGACGAGGTCCGCTGCTTCGCCATCATGACCCGCTCACCACGGAGCCCGTCGCAGGCGCCGCGCTGTCCGCGCTGACGCGGGAGCGGCGGTGTCGGGTCCACAGGCTCAGGCCGAGGACGATGACGCCGGCACCGAGGGCGACGTCGGCGAGGTTGCCGATGAACAGGTTCCCGTAGGCGAGGAAGTCGGTGACGTGCCCGACCCCGAACCCAGGGGGGGAGAACAGCCGGTCGATCAGGTTCCCGATCGCGCCCCCGAGGATCAGGCCGATCCCCATCGCCCACCATCCGGTCCGCGCCCGCGCGGCGGCGACGACCAGCAGCACCACGGCACCGACCCCGAGGAGAGTGAGCAGCCCGGTGACCCCGGCTCCGAGGGAGAGGATCGCGCCGGGGTTGAACGCGAGCTGCAGCCCAAGCAGATCCCCCAGCAGCGGGATCCGCTCCTCCTGACTCAACCCTCCCAGTGCGGCCGCCTTCGTCGCCTGGTCGACCAGGACCACCACAGCGGCGGCCAGGCACGCGACCGCGAACCGCCGGGTCTGCTCACGAACCATCAGCGGCTCCTCCTGCGTTCGCGAGGGCCGATGATAACCCGGTCATCAGACCGGCTATCAGGAAGAGGTTTTTGGTGTCAGAAGTCGAAGAGGTCACCGAGGAACCCTTCCTTCCGCCGACGCCCGGAGCGACCGTGATGATCCCTGTCGCGGTCAGAACGGTGGTCGCCCTCGCGCGGATAGGGGGCGGTGCTGGTTTGCCGGCCGCCGCCGGCAAGGTCGGCGGCGCGGTCGATGATCTTGTCGAGCTCGCCACGGTCCAGCCAGACGCCCCGGCACTGCGGGCAGTAGTCGATCTCGACCCCGGAGCGTTCCGTGATCAGCAGGGCGGTCCCGTCGACCGGACATTTCATGAGGGGTTCTCCTTCTGTTGCTGGTCGTCGGCGGTTCCACCATCCGCGGCGGCCGCGGCCGCGGCTGCTCGGTCGCGGCGACGACGCTCTCTGGCCACCATGAGCACGACCACCAGCGCGCCGCCCAGCACGATTACGCCACTCAGGACCGCAAGGACGGGGAGGAGTTCCCCACCTCCGGATGGCCCGTTGTGAACCTCTCCGGACGTATTGGCGGCAGATGTGGGAGACGGGTCGGGTGTCTGCTCCTCGGTCGCTTCGGGGGTAGGGGCGCTGGTGGGGACGGTGACCG
Organism: Microbacterium sp. UBA1097; assembly: GCF_002313585.1. Taxonomy (NCBI): domain Bacteria; kingdom Bacillati; phylum Actinomycetota; class Actinomycetes; order Micrococcales; family Microbacteriaceae; genus Microbacterium; species Microbacterium sp. UBA1097. The sequence goes on from NZ_DCBW01000018.1 coordinate 2,078, forward strand.
CTTCGACGGTGTACTGGTACTCGTTGCTGATCGGGTGCCCGTCGCTGGACACGACCCGCCACCGCACCGTGTACACGCCCGCCTGACCAGGCGTCACCGCCTGGGTGACCGTGGTCCCGTCGATGACCGGATCCCCCGATGCGATGTTCTGCCCGTCCGGGGCGACCACCTCAATGATCACGGCGCTGAAATCGGTGAGGATCTCGCCGCTGAACGTCAGCGAAATCTCCTCCGGGACCACGCTGACCGTGGATCCGGCTTCCGGGGAGGAGGAGACGATCTCATCGTGCGCGGCTGCGGGCGCCGCGGTGGCGAACAGGAGCCCGGCGGCCAGCAGCAGCGTCGTCAGAGTGGACAGGAGGAGGATGCGTCTCCGTGAGCCGGATCGGTGCGGGTGTTCGTGGTCGGTGACGGTGGTCAAGGCGGTGGTCCTTTCAGGGCCGGTTGATGATGTGCTGGGCGATCGTCGTCGCGTCTTTCCAGACCCCGGCGAGGGTGTCGGAGCCGCGGCCGCCGTACTGCGGCATCCCCGCCACGAACAGCCCGGGCAGGCCGGTCAGGGTGCGCCGCGGCCGGTCGACGCGGGCCGGTTCCGGGAGCCAGTCGTCGCCAGGGGTGTAGCCGGTGGCGAGGATCACCGAGCGGGGGGATGCCTGCGTGCCATCGGCGAAGGTCACCCCGGCGCCGGCCGCGTCCTGCACCGCAGCTGCGATCGTGACCCCGACGCGGCGCAGCTGCTCATAGCTGTCGCCGAAGATCGGCTCGGGGCGACGCTCCCGCGAGAACAGCGGCACCCTCTCCCCCGCCGCGGCGGGATAGCTCATCGCGGGGCGATGCTGCCGCCGGGTTCGCACGGACAGCGTCACGGTGTGCGACGCGGACAGTTCGCGGGCCAGCTGCACACCGCTGTTCCCGCCGCCCACGATGAGCACGTCGCCGACGGGGATCTGCTTCGGGTACAGGTACTCGCTGCTGTGCAGCACCACCCCGGGCATCGTCAGCAGAGACGCCCACTCCGGAATCCGCGGGTGCGCGGCCGCGCCCGTCGCGCAGATCACGTTGCGGGTCTGCACCTCCCCTGCCGTCGTCGACAGCAGCAGAGTCGAGCCGTTCCCGCGATGCTCCACCCCGGTCGCCTGGATGCCCCAGACCGTCTCCACGCCCAGCCCGGCTTCCACGAAGGTGAGGTAGTCCGCCATCTCGTCCACTCGCGGATGCCGGCGCTGGTCACCCAGCAGCCGCCGCGGAGACAGCGCGCTATGCCGGGCGTCGCTGAGAAGCTCCATCGAATGCCACCGTGAGGACCAGGAACGCTGCCCCGTGCTGGCGGCGTCGATCACCACAAACTCGTGCTGCGGCCGCAGCCCTTCCGCGGCCAGAGCCGCGGCAACCGCGAGCCCAGACTGCCCGGCGCCGACGATGATCGCCCGCCGATGCGTCAAACCCGCCCGCATCACCGGCCACCGTTCACCGCAGCCTGGATGGCGTTCTCGAGGTCGTCCCACTCCTGCAGCTCGAGCAGCTCACCGTCGAGGAAGAACGTCGGCGTGCTGCTCACCCCGAGCGCCTGGCCCTCCTCGAAATCCAGCTCCACCCGCTCCGCCGTAGCCGGGTCCGCCACGGCGGCGTCATAGGCGGCCATGTCCAGACCGATCTCCTCCGCGAAGCCACGGAACAGGTCGGCGCGAGACTCCTGCGCCTCACCCCACTCCGCCTGCGTCTCGAACAACCGGACATACATGTCCTCGAACCGGTCCTGCTGCGCGGCCGCTTCCGCCGCGACCGCCGCGTTCTTCGAATTGAAGTGACCGGGCAGCGGGAAGTAGCGGACCACATACGTGATCTCCCCAGCGAACTGCTCCCGCATATCCTCCACGATCGGGAAGAACGCGCCACACGCCTCGCACTCGAAGTCGAGGAACTCCACCAGGGTGACAGCGCCCTCCCCGCCGTCGTCGAGGACATGCGAGCTCTCCCGCACCACCTGCGGGGATGCGTCACCGCCCCCAGATGAAGGTGGAGCGGACTGGCTCTGATTGACAAGGACATAGATCAACGCGGCGATCACCATCACCACCACAACGGCAATGGTGACGAGCGTCGCCTTCACAGGGGTTTTCATCGGGTACTCCAAACCAAGACACGGCACAGGACAGAACCCGGGCACGCAGCCCGGGACGAAGCGCCACCCGGAAAGGGTGGCGTGCCAAATGTCAGGTTCGGGAAAGACCCAACTGCGTCAACGAAAAGACAATCGGGTGAGCACGGGCAGCCGGCGCCGGAAGCAGCGAAGGCATCCGTGGCCCGTCACCGAGAACCGGAGGCATCCGCCGACGCCACAACCCCCGCAGCACCACCATGAACGTCAGCCCGCACAACACGCCCAACATGCACAGCGCAGCGCCCACCAACGCGTTCGGCCCAGAAACGACGCCACCGGCGACCGCCTCATGCTCGACTGGGGCGTCTGCCACGGGCTCGACGTGGGGGTCCATGAACCCAGAAATCACCAGCGGAACAGGAGTCGAACCGTCCGCCTCTGTGTGACCCGTCGCTGCCAGACCCAACATCAGCAGCAGCGCCAAACCGACGCTGGTAATGAGCCTCATTATCAACAATTGCTCATTCAGCGTCGTGGAGCGCGGAGTCCGGGCCGAAGAGACCATCGCCCACAGCCTACCGTACGCACCTAAACCCATTCGGAGCCCGGTTCACCCGAGCACGGGAGCGCCGGCAGCGCCGGCCGGGTCCGGCGCGGCTAGCCGGTCAACCAGGACGATGACGACGGCAACGGTGGCGAAGGTGGCTTTGATGGGGGTCTTCACAAGGGCCGGTTCCAAGTCGGGCGGTGTTCTGCCACCGCGGGGCGAGGGGTCGGTGGTCAGGCGTGGGCGGGTTCGGGCTGGCGAGCGGGCACCGTGGCGAGTTGCCGTAGCGCAGCGGGGCGACGGGCGGCGCGGACGCCATTGAGGATGACGACGACCTCGGCGATCTCATGCACCAGCACGACGCCGGCGAGCCCGAGGATGCCGAACAGGGCGAGCGGGAACAGCGCGACGATGATCGCCAGAGCCAGACCGATGTTGGCGGTCATGATGCGTCGGCCGCGGCGGGCGTGGGCGAGGGCGCCGGGGATGAGGCGGAGGTCGTGGCCGATGAAGGCGACGTCGGCGGACTCGATCGCCGCCGCGGAGCCTTTCACACCCATCGCGATCCCGACCGTCGCCGTCGCCAGTGCCGGGGCGTCGTTGATGCCGTCGCCGACCATCGCGGTCGGTTGCTGCGTGACGAGCGCCTCAATCGCGGCGGCCTTGTCGGCGGGCAGCTGCTCGGCGCGAACGTCGGTTACGCCCGCCTCGGCGGCGATGGCGTGGGCGGTGCGGGTGTTGTCGCCGGTGAGCATGATGGTCTCAATGCCCTGCGACTGCAGCATCCGGACCGTCTCGGCCGACTCCGGGCGCAGCTCGTCCCGCACGCCGATCAGGCCGGCGATCTGCCCGTCCGCCTCGACCACGACGACGGTCATGCCCTGCGCGGCAATCGCCTCCGCGTTCAACTGCTGGCCGGCGGGATGGAGCCAGCGGACATTGCCGACCCGGATCGCCCGGCCGTCGACGGTCCCGGTGATGCCATGCCCGGCCTCCTCGACCACCTCCGTTGCGGGGCTGGCGACGGGTGCGGCCGCGATGATGGCCGCGGCGAGGGGGTGGGTGCTGGTGGCCTCCACGGCGGCGGCCCAGGCGAGCAGGTCGTCGCGGGTGATACCGGGTGCGGGCTGGACGTCGACGACGGTGGGCTCGTTGCGGGTGAGGGTGCCGGTCTTGTCGAGGGCGACGGCGCGGATCGTGCCGAGCTGCTCGAACGCTTCACCTGACTTGATGACGACGCCGAACTTTGACGCCGCTCCGATCGCGCTGATCACCGTCACGGGCACCGCGATGGCCAGCGCGCACGGGGATGCCGCAACCAGGACGACGAGGGCGCGTTCGATCCAGGTCCACGGGTCGCCGACCAGCAGCCCGAACAGGGCGACCACGGCAGCGGCGATCAGGACGACGGGAACGAGCGGCTTCGCGATCCGGTCGGCGAGGCGTGCCCGGTTGCCCTTGCGGGCGTGGGCCTGCTCCACGAGGGCGACGATCTGGGTGAGGGAGTTGTCGCGGCCGTCCGCAGTTGCCTCGATCCGCAACGTCGCCGCCCCGTTGACCGAACCGGCGGCGACCGGATCGCCGGGGCCGACCTCGACCGGGATCGACTCGCCCGTGATCGCCGACGTGTCCAGGCTCGACCTACCCTCCACGACCACGCCGTCTGTGGCGATGCGATCGCCGGCACCGATGACGAGGATGTCCAGCTCACGCACGTCCGCGGCGGGGATCGTGACGTCGCTGGTTAGGCGGGAGACGCGGACAGTGTCGGGGATGAGGGACAGAAGGGCGCGCAAGCCTTCCTTGGCGCGGTCCATCGCCCGGTCTTCAAGCGCCTCGGCCAGGGAGAACAGGAACGCCAGGGTCGCGGCCTCGCCAACGTGGCCGAGCAGGACCGCGCCGATCGCGGCGATGGTCATCAGCAGCCCGACCCCGAGGCGACCGCGGATGAGGCGGCGGATCGCGCCGGGGACGAAGGTGTAGGCGCCGGCGAGCAGCGCCGCCCACTGCAGCACCAGCGCCGGGATGTGCAGACCAGTCCACTCGAACGTGTATCCGGCGAGGAGGAACAGCCCGGACAGCGCGGAGGGAAGCAACGCGAAGTCGCGCCACCAGGGCGGGCGGACCTCCGGCTCCTCGTCCGCCTCGGTGGGGGTGGTGGCGAGGTCGGGGCCGCAGCAGGCATCGCCCGCATCGTGCACCGCGCTTGGCGCCGCGGTCTTGGAGGAGGGTTCCGCGGCGCAGCAGGCGTCACCGGTCGAGAGCGGCCGGGACAGTTCGATGCGCCGGACCGTACCGGGCTTGCGCGGCTCGTTGGGGCCGCAACACTCTTCGCTCACTGCACGCTCTCCTTCGTTGCGGGGGCGGGCGTCTGCTCTAGGAACGTGAGCGCGGCCAGTGCGTCATCGGTGCCGGTAACGGAAAGGCGCAGGTCGGGGTGGGTCGTGTCGATCGCCCAAGTCGCGAACGCGCAGCAGGACTGCTCGGTGCGGACCAGCTCCGTCAGCCGGGCGGTCGCGTCGTCGATCTTTGGGTAGTGGACGGTGATCTGGGCGGCCGTCCTGTCGATGTCGAGGAGGTAGTCGTCGTTGAATTCCTGCCACGCGGCTAGCTGTGCAGCACCAGCGCCGGGCGTCAGCGTGCAGGCCACCGGCAGCAGGTCACGGTCGATGAGGCTCATGCGCAGCACTCGCACTGATCGTCCATGCACGGGGCGCCCTCGTCGACGGCGACGACCGCCTCGAGCAGCTGTCGCAACCCCTGGGTCAGATGCGGGTCGGCGATCTCATACCGGGTGCGCCGACCTTCCGGTGTGGCGACGATCAACCCGCAGCCCCGCAGGCACGTCAGATGATTCGAGACGTTCGTGCGGGTCAGCTCGAGATCTCGTGCCAGCTCAGCCGGGTAGCCGGGAGCGTCCAGCAGTGTGAGGAGGATCCGGGAACGGGTCGGGTCGGCCATCGCCCGACCCAGCCGGTTCATCACATCGAGGCGAGAAGTAAGAGTCAGCACAGGCTGACTATACATTCTCCGCTGTACTAATGCGAGGGCGGATGAGTCGCGGTACCCCGGCGACCATGACCACCATTGCGACGAGCTCCACCAAGGTCTGAGTCACTACAACCAACGGCGTCAGAGCGAAAGATGCCGGCAGCGCGAGAGCGAGCGGGAGCACGACCAGCGAGTTGCGGGTGACCCCGCTGAACGTGGCCGCCCGGCGGCTGGGAACATCCAAGCGTGCCGCGCTCCCGAGGAGCGCACCGAGTGGTGCCACGATTAGGACGAACACGACGAACACGGGAACCGCGATTAGCAGCTGGCCGAGAGCGCTGCTCACGCCGAAGACCTGCGAGCCGATCACCACGGCGAGAGTCAGCATCATCAGCGGCACCATTGCCGCCAGCACCACGCCCTCGATCGCGCGGCCGGCACGGAACCGTTTCGCCAGCAGCTGCGTGGCGGCGGCGAGAACGAGCGGCAGCACGATCAACAACAGAAATGCCTCCACGAACGGATGCGGGTCGAACGCACCCACCACCTCGGCGCCGGCCATCAGCCACAGGTACACCGGCAGCAACACGATCTGCAGAAGCATCAGCAGGGGCGTGGCAGCAAGCAGCCGCGCACGTGCACCGCCAGCCAGGCCAGTGAACACAATCACGTAATCCACACACGGCGTCAGCAGCACGAACAACACCCCAACGAGCACCGCCTGATCAGCCGCCACGGCGCGACTCAACCCGAACACGACCACCGGCACGACGACGAAGTTCAGGACGAGCACGACGCCCAGGAACCGCCAATCCGTGAAGGCCCGGCCGATCGCCGTGAACGGCACCCCCAGGAACGTCGCGTACAGCAACAACCCGAGCACGGGATTGATCGCCGACTCGAGCGGATCCGCCACCGCCGGCACGAGTAGACCGACCACCGCACCCACGGCGATCGCTGCGAGGTAGAGCACTACCTGATGCCGCTCCCACCACTCCACAGCTGTGCACACGAGCACAAGCCTGTCGAATGTAGCCGGTTCGCCCCTAATCGAGTGAGCGAGTAACCCTTCACCCCCAGCCAATGGCAGGACTGCTAGGTGCATGCCAACTACCCGCGGAATCTGTCATTTCGGATAGGAACCGACACGGCACTTACACGCATCGTTCTCACCAATCTTTCGGATCCGCCACTTGTCCGCCACTTCATCTAAGAATCCGCCATCTTCGCCGAGAACCTACATCCAACCGGAACCTACAGCGCATTCAGGTCGAATGACCTCGTCGGGTCTGAGGCCGAGTCTGGACTTTGCGCACTCGCAAAGTTGTCCGGTCGATATCGCGGTTTACGCAAGGATCATCGGGATCCGACACCTATTGTGGGTTCCCGCTCGAGATGGCATGAACCCCTCGCGATTCCACGGTAGTTGGCAACGGTTTCAGGGCCAGGATTCCACGCGAAATGGCATTTTCCTACAGTTGGTCCGACTCAACTCAGATGCCCGCTTGCGGCAGGCAGATCGACCTAGAGTGTGTTAACGAGTGAGCAGCCGCGCCGTTCAGAGGCGAGGGCGATCGCCGACGGGGCGGCTCACTCTTCTCCTCATCCCGGTGTTGCTCAGCGCGACCGGCGTCCTCGATCTCCGCATTCCTTGGCCGTGGCTCCATGGCGAGTCCGCGGGGGATCGTCCGGTCGAGCACTCACCCCTGAGAGCCCTGTCAAGGTGAGCTGGACCGGGACAGCCGCTGGAGTGCTCTATCTCGCGTGGCTGGCGTCCGCAACCCTGCGCCCCGGCGGCAACGGGCTATTCGAGACACAATCCCACGCGCGCGACTCCCGGTCGAAGCTGTTCCGGATGGGGCTCGTCACCAACCTGCTCAACCCCAAGGCCGCTGTCATGTAACTCGCGATCATCCCGCAGTTCATAGATCACGGGCAGGGAAACACGACCGCTCAGGGATTCGTTCTCGGCGGAGTTCAGATCATCGTCAGGATGATCGTCAACTCCCTCATCGTGCTGGGCGCCGGCACAATCTCCGGATTCGTGTCGACGCGACTCACGTGGATCCGGCACCCCGCTCGGCGCAGTGGCGGTCACGCTGGCCAGAGAGGTCCCGCAATGCAGCTCGCCAATGAACCGGGCGATCATGCTGCAGAACCTCCGTGAGACGCCGCTCGGATAGACCGTCCTCCGGAAGCTCGACGAGTACGAATGACCCTTTCTGATGGGATCGAGCAGGACTGTTGTTCTGCACAGATTCTGCAAGGTAGAGTGGGATTCCATCCGACGGAACCCGCCGTCGGTGAACAAAGGAGTTCCAGAATGCGCATCGTCTTGGTTCATGGAGGTTGGCAGGGTGGTTGGGCGTGGGACGGCGTTGTCGCTGAGCTCGCGAAGGCAGGCCACGAGGTATGGGCCCCAACCTTGCAGGGTCTCGGTGACAACGACGACCGTGCAGGTGTCACGCTCTCGACCATGGCGGACAATCTCATCGGCCGGATCGCCGACAAGGGGTGGGACCGGTTCGTCGTAGTCGGCCACAGTGGCGGCGGCCCGCTCATCCAGCTCGTAGCTGAGGCGATGCCGGAGCAGGTGGAGCAGGCGATCTTCATCGACGCGTGGGTACTCGCCGACGGCGAGTCGATCAATGCGATCCTCCCCACCGAGTTGGCGAATTTCGCCCGTGGCACAGCCGCGTCCTCGCCCGACCAGAGCGTGCCGATCCCGCCGTCGCTATTCATGACGGCTTTCTTGCAGGACGGATCGGAGGAGCTTCACGCGCAGGTCGAGCCCCGTCTGGTGCCGTCGCCTGGCGGTTGGCTCGACGAGCCGATCCGTCTTCGGTCGGCCGGCACCGGTGACGTGCCGAGCGGCTACATCTTCCTGCAAGAGGATCGGGCTGTGCCGCAGGAGTTGTACCGCGCATCAGCAGACCGGCTCACGAACCCGACGACCGCGAGCTCGCCGGGGAGCCACATGGCCATGTTGACGCGCCCGGTGGAGCTGGCAGCAGCCATCGTCTCCGTTATGTCGTGACGACGTTTCGCTCTTTCGCGACTTCCGCTGGGACCGTCGCTTACGCCGAATGGCTGCCCGGCGGCCCCGCCCGTGCGACGGTGCTGCTCGTTCACGGCGGGGGGGTGGGCCCCGGTGGCTGGAGTCGAGCGATCGGCGGGCGACCCGGGTGGGCACCCCGTCTCGCCGAAGCCGGATACCGCGCGGTCGTGATGACGTGGCCTGGGTTGTCGGCTGGCGGCGCATGGGACCCCGACACGCGGCTGGATGGGGCGGCGGTCGCCGGCGCGATCGTCGAGCTAATCGCTGCGCTCGGCGGCCCGGTCGTCCTCGTGGTCCACTCCATGTCCGCCGCTTTCGGCTATCGGGTCGCTTTCCACCATCGGGATTCACTGATCGCCCTAGTCGCGCTGGCACCCGCTCCCCCCGGGGACATCCAGCCCGAGCCCGCCGTGCTGGAAGAGGACGCCGATCACATCGTCGTCCAGGGACGCCCGCTCACCTGGAGGCTTCCCCGTCGCGGCTGGTGGCATCCCGGACCAGAGTTCATCGAGGCGAAGCTGGTCGGTGCAAGCGAGCAGTTCCCACCCGGTCACCTGGACGAGCTCCGTTCGCAGCTGGTGCCAATCCCAGCCGGGCTCCTCCTCGAGCGGCAGAACGTCCGCGGTGCGCAGGTCCATATCGGCGACAGGGAGTTGGACGGCCTACCGACCCTCGTGATGGTCGGTACCCACGACACCGATCATCCGATCGAGTCGGACCGCGCGACTGCTGACTGGCTCGCCGAGCGAGGCGGCGATGTCAGGTTCGTCGCGTTGACGGCAGCGAACGTGGCTGGCAACGGCCACATGCTGATGCAGGAGTCGAACAGCGATGCGGTACTCACCCTGGTGACGGAGTGGCTCGGTCCAAATGTGCGCCTGCGGCGGTGAGGATGGTGCAGTTGATCGCGACCCGGGCTCCGGACATCTGTGATGGCCCGACTACAGCAGGAGCCGTTGCTCAGCAAGTTCCTGCAGCAGGAATCGCCAGAGATGCCCGTCGTTGAATGCGTCACCCAGGTCGGGCAGGTCGGCGAGATCGTCGTCATCGATCGGCATAGGCTCGGCCCCTGCCTGCAGAACGGCGAGGTGCACGCGAGCCAGGCTGTCGACATTGATCGCGCGGATGACGGCCTGCGGGACGCTCTCGCCGACGGCCGTGAGGCCGTGACCGCGCAGGATGCCGACCGGCCGCGTGCCGAAATCGTCCGCCATGGCCGTCGCGCGTGCGTGGTTGCGGATCAGCGCAGACGAGGGGTGCGCGGGGATGCCGCCGCGCGCCATCCGCATAGCGGGGATGTTGAAGGCACCGACAATCGGTAGCAACGTCCGTCCGGTCAGCGAGAACGCGACGACAGCCGGCGGATGCGCGTGGACGACGGATCGAGCCGCAGGATTGCGGCGCAGCAGCTCAAGATGCAGAGACAGCTCGTTCGGCGCCCGGTACCCGCCGGCGAGCTCGAACGATCCCTCAAGGGGCACGGCGAGGATGTCGTCGGCGGTGGTGAACCGCAGCCCCCGCTCCTGCGGTCCGCGGGCTCGGATGAGGACGGTGTCGTCGTCGACCCGCAGGCTGACGTGCCCGAGGATGTCGTCCACGAGCCCCCGGACCGCGAGCACGCGGCAAGCATTGGCGACGAGCATGCGTTCGTCGACGTAGTCGTTCATCATCCACTTCTCCTTCGAGGCGTGATCTCCGATTGCGAATTCCTGGAAAATCTAGCAGAATCAGATTCTGTCTTAAAGAAAACCGGTTTCGACCGACATCATCTTCAAGGCGCGGAATAGGACTCTGACATCAGGAAGCAGCGGCCCAATGGCGAGCAAGACGACGATCTTCGAGGACGTGCGGCGCGGCATGATCCCGGCGCACATCTATAACGACGAGGAGATCTTCGAGCAGGAGAAGAGCAAGCTCTTCAGCCGCGCGTGGATTTTCGTCGGACATGAATCCGAGATCCCTCAGCCCGGTGACTACGTGGTGCGGCATGTGCTCGACGACTCGTTTATCGTCGTGCGCGATGAGAGTGGTGAGATTCGGGCGCACTTCAACATGTGCCTGCACCGCGGGATGCAGGTGTGCCGCGCCGAGGTCGGCAACGCCTCCCACTTCCGTTGCCCCTACCACGGGTGGTCATACCGCAACGACGGCCGGATTATGGGCCTCCCGTTCCACGAGGAGGCCTACGGGGGTGAGGCAGGGTTCAACAAGAAGGGTGCACGACTGCTCCCGGCGCCGAACCTCGACACATACAACGGTCTGATCTTCATCAGCATGGACCCGAACGCGCCGACCCTGCGGGAATACATCGGCGACTTCGCGTTCTACCTCGACTACTACACGGGGCAGAGCGCCAAGGGCATCGAGCTGCGTGGCCCGCAGCGGTGGCGCGTCAAGGCGAACTGGAAGATCGGCGCCGAGAACTTCGCCGGCGACATGTATCACACGCCCCAGACCCACACCTCGGTCGTCGAGATCGGGTTGTTCCGTGAGCCGAAGGCGGAGAAGCGCAAGGACGGCAACACGTACTGGGCCGGCAACGGCGGCGGCACGACCTACAAGCTCCCGCCTGGCAGCCTCGAGGAGCGGCTGCGCTATGTCGGATATCCCGACGCGATGATCGAGCGGATGAAGGAGCAGTGGTCGCCTGAGCAGCTCGATGTGATTGGCCGTGACGGGTTCATGATCTCTGCGGCATCGCTCTTCCCGAACATGAGTTTCGTGCACAACTGGCCGAAGGTGGAGGACGGGGACGACGTGCTGCCCTTCATCTCGATCCGTTCGTGGCAGCCCATTAGCGAGAACGAGACGGAGGTCTACTCCTGGTTCGCGGTCGATGCCGAGGCGCCGGAGGAGTTCAAGGATCTCTCGTACAAGGCCTACCTGATGTGCTTCGGTAGCACGGGAATGTTCGAGCAGGACGATGTCGAGAACTGGGTCTCGCTGACCACGACTGCCAAGGGTTCGATGGCTCGACGGCTCCTGCTCAACAGTCGGATGGGGACTCTCAAAGACGACACTCCGGTCGTCGCTGCGCTGACTCCTGAACAGTTCGCCGGTCCAGGCGTCGCGCACGTTGGTTACGGCGAGTACAACCAGCGTCATCTGCTCGATCGCTGGGCCGACTACCTCGACACCGATGACGAAGTCGAGGTGCAGGTCGCGAGCATCGGTACAGGCATCACCAACAACGGGGAGGCACCCGCATGATGAACACCGAGACCGGTGTCCAGATATCCGAGCAATCGCCTCTCGGCGCCCACGCCACGCGCGCCGATCGAGTCGGGCGGTCCCTACTGTTCTCCGACGAACTGCATCTCGAGGCGCATCGTTGGTTGATTGAAGAGGCTTACACCCTCGACGAGCAACGGTACGAGCACTGGCTTGAGACGCTTACAGAGGATATTCACTACATCATGCCGGTGCGTCAGACGACGGCTCTCGGGTCTTCCTTCACGACGGCGAGGGGGATGTCGCACTGGGACGAGAATAAGTACTCGCTCAGCCGCCGGGTCGCGCGATTCCTGACTGAACACGCTTGGACGGAGGACCCTCCCTCACGCCTGCGTCACTACGTGACGAACGTGCGCGTGTTCCTGTCCTCGGTCGAGGACGAGCTCATCGTCGACTCCGCCGTCCTGCTGTTCCGCAGCCGGGGAGACGTCAACGAGCCGTCAATCATCTCCGCTCACCGCGAGGACGTATTGCGTCGCGTCGGTGACGACCTGCAGTTGGCACGTCGGGTGATCATGGTGGACGAGTCGGTGCTCCGCACCCAGAACCTGGCGATCTTCCTGTGAGCGGCCTCGACTGGGAGGGTGCCGACGTCGATCGTGATGCCGCGGCGGCTGCGGCGGCGGAGCGCGAGCGTCTTATTGCCCGCACCGTCGGAGAGCCGCTCGTCATCGCCAACGAGTTTTCGGAGATCGAAGTGCGCCGCGTGGAAACTCACAACGGCACGAGGCTACTGATCGACGCCCCGAAAACTGGCCAGTGGATCGCGATCGACCCCATGGAACTCGAGGCCCTGACCTGGCAGACCACGCAGACGTTCTCCGAGATGATCGCGCGGCCTGACCAGCCGATGTTTCCCGAAATGCGACCGCAGTAGAAAAGGAGAGACCGATGGCACGGATCATCGCCGACCGCAGCGCCTGCCAGGGCTACGCCAATTGCGTTGTCGCCGCGGGCGACTACTTCGACCTAGATGACGACGCCCTAGTGATCGTTCTGCGCGAGGACCTGCCCGACAGTGACCGCAAGCGAGTAGAGGAGGCGGCGCGCAGCTGCCCCGTCTCCGCCTTGGTTGTGGAGGACTGACGTGTCGCGGGTCGTCATCGTCGGCGCCTCTGTTGGTGGGCTCAAGACCGCCCAAGCCCTTCGAAGCGAGGGATTCGAGGGCGAGATCGTCCTGATTGACCAGGAACGCCATCCCACCTACGACAAACCTCCGCTCTCGAAGAAGTACCTCACCGGTGAGACGGCGCGACACGAGATCGAGCTTCTCTCCGAGCACGAGACGCGGGGGATCGGAGCCATCTCAATCTTCGGCACGCCCGCGGCATCCCTCAACCTCGAAGGCCAGGTTGTGACGCTCGAGGACGGTACAGCCGTCTCATACGACACACTCGTGATCGCCACCGGGTCACGCGCCCGTCGCTCTCCGTGGGGTGAAGGTGAGCATATTCACTTGCTGCGTACCAGCGGCGATGCCGAGCGCTTGCGGGATGAGCTGGCCACAGCGCGGCACCTTGTGGTCATCGGCGCAGGCTTCATCGGGGGGGAGGCTGCCGCAACGGCGATCACGGCGGGCGTACGGGTCAGCATGGTTGACCCGTTCCCGGCGCCGATGTCGCGGGTGCTCAATGCCGAAGTCGGCCAGATCTTCAGCCGCAAGTATGCCCAGGAGGGCGTCGAGGAGTACTTCGGAAGGACAGTCGAAGGCGTCGAACAGACGGCAGACGGGGTGCGCGTGGTGCTCGATGGCGGCGAGATCATCGAGGCCGATGCAGCTCTCGTCGGTATCGGAGCTGTGGTCAACACAGAGTGGCTCGAGGGTTCCGGCATCGAACTCGACAACGGGGTGACCTGCGACTCTGGGCTGCGGGCCATCGGGCATCCTGAGATCTTTGCCGTCGGCGATATCGCACGTTGGGCGAGTGCGTCGCGCAACGTCTCGCTGCGCCTCGAACATTGGACCAATGCCGTTGATCAGGCTCGCGTCGTCGCACACAACATCGTCCACCCTGATGATTGCGAGGACTACGACACGACCGAGTATGTCTGGAGCGACCAGTACGACTGGAAGATCCAGATCGTCGGGCATACCGGATCTGATCACTGGACGATGGTGGGCGACCCTGCGCAGGACCGCTTCGCCGTCGTGTACGGCGAGAGCCAAGGGCAGGCCGAAGGTGCCGTCATCGTGAACTGGCCGCGTGCCCTCGTCGACGCCCGCCGCTCGGTCGCCTCGCGAGCGAAGGCGGACGAGCTGATACATCGGCTGCGCGCCCTCCTCGAGCCCTCGAGCACGGCTCCGGCGAAGGCGGCCGCCCGATGAGAGCTGACGACACCACCCTCCCCCTCCTGCACGGTCACCGCATCCCGCGAATCGGGGTGGGCACGTGGCCACTCACGGGAGACGAGTGCGCAACGATGGTCGAGAAGGCGGTCGGCTACGGTTACCGCCTGTTCGATACGGCGTACAAGTACGCGAATGAGGAGGCCGTCGGTGCCGGTCTGCGTGCATCGGGCATCCCTCGTGACGAGGTCTTCATCACGAGCAAGTTCAACAAGGAGGACCACAGCGTCGAGGGAGTGCAGCGCGCGTACGACCGATCGCTGAAGACCCTTCGCGTCGACTACCTCGATCTGTTCCTGATCCATTGGCCGGTTCCGGCCCTCGACCGATACGTCGAAGCGTGGAAGGGTCTGGTGAGACTGCTCGAAGAGGGACGAGTGAAGGCGATCGGCGTCTCCAACTTCAAGTCTCACCACCTTCAGCGCGTCGTCGACGCGACCGGTGTCGTCCCCGACGTCGATCAGATCCAGCTCAGCGTCGACATCGCCCGTGTCGAACAGCGCAGCTTCCAGCGCGCTCACGGCATCCTGACCGAGGCGTGGAGCCCGCTCGGACGCGGAGGAGCCCTGCTGTCCGATCCCGCGGTGACCGCGATCGCGTCGAAGTATGACAAGTCGCCCGCACAGGTCCTACTGCGCTGGCACATCGAGGAAGGGATCGTTCCCGTCCCGCGCGCCGGCGATGAGAAGCATCTCGCGCAGAACATCGACGTCTTCGATTTCACGCTCAGCTCGGAGGATATGGCGACGCTGAGTGGGCTGGATCAAGGCGAAGAAGCCGCCCGCGACCCGGACGATCCGGCCAACGGGCACTGAGGCCCACGGCGGCGGGTCGGTCGCTCCCGCAGCCACGCTCATCAGCGGCGTGTTCGCGTGCGCAGCGCATCCATGGGCGCTACGACGACCCGGGCCGGTTCACCCCAACAGTTCGGCGAGGCGGATCGCGGCGTCCTGCAGTGACCGCGCTAGGGACTTGACCTTGCCCGGCGGTAACCGCTGCACGGGCGCGGAGGCGTTGATCGCCAGTCGCAGTCCCGACGAGACGTGGACCGGGACCGCGACGCTCGCCACGCCGTCCTCGCTTTCCTGCCGATTCACGGCATAACCGTCCAGTCGTGTCCGAACCAGTTCGGCGACGAGTTCGTCTCGGGAACGTATGGAGTTCGGTGTGACGATCTCGAGCTGCTCGTCCGGGTACAGCCGGAAGAGCTGCTCGTCGCTCAGCTCGGCAAGCAGCGCCTTGCCGGTCGAGGTGCAATGCGCCGGCAGGGTCTTGCCCAGTCTCGAAACCACGCGCACGGCCACATCGGGCTCGGCAACGGCGAGGAATCGGACATGGTTGCCCTCGAGCGTGCCCAGGTGGCAGGTCTCACCGAGGGCGGCGCTGAGGTCCTCGAGGATCGGCTGCGCCAGTCTCGGGACATCCATCCTGCGCAGCACCGAGAAGGCCACCGTCGTCAGCGCCGGGCCAGGGCCGTAAGCCTTGGTCACCGGGTTCTGCCGCACGAAGCCGCGCCATGCCAGCATCGCGAGAAGTCGGTGCGCGGTCGAGGTCGCCACCCCGAGGAGGGCACCGGCGTCCGTGAGCCGCAGCTCGTGCTCCTCACCCAGCAGCAGGATCAGCTTCAGCGCGTTGTCGACCGACTCGATCGGATACTGGGGTGGATCGCCCGGCGACCCGAGCTGTCGATTCTGCACGGCAGAAAGCTTACTTGCAACGTGGGCGCGCTCCTCCTGCACCGCGCGCTCCGATGCCGACCCGACAGGCGGGAGGATCGTCTCCGCGGTGCCACTGCAGCCCGTGCCACCCCACGCCGCCCGCGTGGCTCCCTGTGACGGCCCCGACGGCCCAGGCGCTCTACGGTCGGAGCAGGACCTTCAGGCTGCTGGACGCGTCGCGGGACTGCTCGAAGGCGGCGGCGGCATCGTCGAAGGCGAACTCGTGGGTCGCCAGCGGCGACAGATCGATCCCCTGGGCGTCGGACGCCTGACGATCGACTCGAGGACGGCCTCGTACTCGCGATGAGCGATGGCGAACGACTGCGGGTGCCACAACTGATAGATGTGTAAGCAGCGTTCCGGGTAGGAGTCCACTACCCGCCCCAACGGGATGTCTGCACGCGCGACGCAGCAGCGGAGGAACGCGTGGTGCGCCACCAGCCAGGCGTCCATGTCACCGACTGCCAGCGCCGCATCCATTAGCGTCCCGTACTCGCGCGAAGCGCCGATCTCGGAGCGCAGCATCCGTCCACCGTCCGGCGCGCGCCTAAGGACTCCAGCTGAAGCCGGACACCGTAGAGCTGGTCGACCTCTTCTACGTCCGGGTGATACACCGTCGCTCGGCGATGGTATCGGCCTCGTTTGAGCCTTTCTTCCCGCAGCAAGCGAAACGCCTCGTGCAAATGACCTCCCCGTCGATCCAGGTCTTTCAACTTTCCATCCTGCGTGAGGCGGCAGTGGCGGTGACACTCCACTGCTCGGAAGAGCACTATTTCGCGCTATTGATCCGGACCCCGATGGTCGGAAGCTGTTCAGTGCCGCGTCATCGGCGCAATACGCTGGGAGACGGGGCTTCCTCTGCCCCGGGAGGACACCATGCAACCAGATAACCTCACGGTCACGGCTCGGGTGGCGCGCACAGCCGTCCCCGGGCGGCTGGACGATCTCACCGAGTGGGCGCATGGTTTCACCGGCCGGGCCCAGTCGTTCCCCGGCTACCGGGAGTCGAAGGTCCGAGTCTCGGAACGGCACCGGCGCCAGGTTGTCGTCGAGATCACGTTCGCTTCCCCCCATGACCTCATCCGGTGGGAGGACAGTAAGGAGCGGCAGGCGCACCTGCAACAGGCCGTGCCGCTCACGATCGGGCAGGCCCGTCCACTGACTCCGGACGCCCTCACCGGTGCAATCCCGACGGCCGGTCCCGCGCGCCCGCGGTGGTGGACGGCGATTTTAGTGTGGATCGCGCTGGTACCGCCTGCCATGTTCAACGCCTACTTCATCGCTCCGCTCCTGACCGGCCTGCCGCCGTACCTCCAGATCCTATGTACGACGCCACTGACCGTCGCGTGCGTCATCTGGGTGATGTTGCCTCTATTGCACGCGCTCGAGGAGAGCATCCGCCACTGGCTCGCGTGGCGGCGCGGGCGCTGAGCGTCTGCCCCATTAGGCGCTGTCGCGGCGGGCAAAGCCCTCTCCGCTCCCTCTTGTCAATCTTGCCTACCTTGGTGAGGGGCATGTCGTCGACGGCGATCAGCCGCTCGGGGTGCTTATGCTTAGCCACCCCGGCGGACTCCATGGCGGCGCGGATCCGTTCGAGCCCGAGCGGGCCGCCCTCCTTGAGACTCACGTAGACGCATACCCGCTCGCTGAACACGGGGTCGAGCATCGCGACGGCGGCCGCTAGATCGAAGCTGTCATAGCGGTAGACGAGGTCCTCCACCTCTTCGCACGAAATCTTCTCGCTGCCTCGGTTGATCATGTCGAGATGTAGCCATCCTCGGTGAAGGACCGCGCGTTCGTCTCAGGTGCGCGGTAGCATCCGCGCGGGGTGTAGCGGATCGGTTTCCTGCTCGAGCATAGATCGACGGCTCATCAGATGCCTCCAGAGTTCTTTTCGTCGGTTATGTCGGTGTGGTGATCAGCGGCGGCGCTGGCGCTTGCCGCCCCAGAACGCGCGGACTGCCATGGTGATCGCTTCGTCTTTGGTGAGGCGATCACCACGGGCCGCGGCTTCGTCGCGTGCCTGGTTGATGTACTCGAAGACGTCCGGAGGTAGTCGGAAGGTCGCGGGGTGTTTTTCGATGCGCTGGACATTGTACGGGCCGCGCTTCTTGCCGGTGCGGGGCGACGTGTCACACCCCAATCAGGGCGGCTTCGACGTCGTCATCGGCAACCCACCCTACGTCAACCGGCGCGAGCTCAGCTACCGCATCACCGGCTTCGAGACAGACAACGTCGACGACATCTACGCCTCCTGCTGCGAGCGCTCGGCGCAGATCACGCGCCCGGATGGCCGGCTCAGCCTGATCGTTCCCATCCGCAGCCAGTTCGCCGATCGCGACGAGTCACTGCGGAAGTTCTACGAGCGGCGGTTCGATGCGATCTGGGTGAGCACCTTCCAGGAACGCCCGGCTGCCCTGTTCCAGGTGAAGGTGCGCAGCACGATCATCACCGCCGCCGGGTATGGCAGCGTCTCCGAGCTGCACACGACGCTCACCCACAGCTGGATCGAGGCGTTCCGTCCGCATCTGATGGCGACACTGCGGTATTCGCTTCGGCCCGCCGGCTCGCGGACCCCGAACTGGATGCGCGCCAGCAGCGACGCGATGTTCGAGCTGATCGACACGCTGCTTGCGAAGGGCACGATCTCCTCGACGCCGCTTGTCCGTGTGAGCGACTACT
This sequence comes from Microbacterium sp. UBA1097, assembly GCF_002313585.1. Lineage (NCBI taxonomy): Bacteria > Bacillati > Actinomycetota > Actinomycetes > Micrococcales > Microbacteriaceae > Microbacterium > Microbacterium sp. UBA1097. The sequence continues at coordinate 20,756 of NZ_DCBW01000018.1, forward strand.
CCGTCGGTTTCAAGAAGACCGCCACGTACTTCCTGAGCACGTACACGGTGCCGCCGGTCACCTACGACAAGACCACGCACGCCACGGTGCCCCTCAACGAGGGGAAGCTGTTCGTTCAGAACCGGAAGGACCAGCTCGCGGCCAGCGCGATCGCGGCGTCGCGGCTGGCGTTCCTGTGGTGGACGTTCACGGGCGACTGCTTCAACGTCACCAAGGGCACGATGTCGCAGATCCCATTCTCCCCGCACGCTTACGGGCAGGACACGTTCGATGCTCTGGTGGAGCTCGGCGAGAGGATCGAGGAGGCGCTGCCGGCCGTGCGCTCCTGGGATCTCAACTCCGGGAAGTACGTGGGCGGGTACGCGATCCCCGAACTGCGTCATCTCACCGGTCAGGCCGACGAGATCATGCTGGAGGCGATCGGCCGCATCGATCTGCTGCCGGAGATCCAGTACGCCCACGCCCGGATGTACAAGAGCACCGGGATTTCCGCGACGACACTGCGAAAGTTGCCGTTCGAGGTCGAGGTGTGACGCGCGACATCCGCACGGGTCCTTTGCCCTCGAGCGACTGCGATCGTTCGTCCGGGTCAGGATCCTCTGAGTGATGGATATGACAGGTAGGCGCTACCGGATGAGTTGACCCATCTCCCAGTCGCCGAGAGGGATCGTCCGACAAGTTCTGTCAGCGGTCCAAGCGGGACGGTGGCGGTCAGGTTGATCATCGCCGCACAGCATAGAACGCGTTCTCGAACTCGATGGGCGGGACGACACACCGACAGCGGTGGGGTGCCTACCCTTCTCAGGCGGAGTCACGGAGCGAGGTGACAAGCTCCGCGGGGAGGGCAAAGACCTTCTCGAGCAACGGGAGAAGGTCCCGGACTGCCTCGAGGTGCTGCTCTTCGGTCAGATCGTCGATCGCCGGAGGCTCGTCGCCAGTCCAGCCGATCGCTTCCGCCACGATCGTCAGGGACCAGGAGTCCCACCTGAGCCGCCCCTCGGATCGCAGCTGCTCCCGGAACTGACCGAGCACGCCCACGGGCTGAAACGCATTGCGATCGCGCGCGAGCTCGTCGCGAACGTACAACATCGCCGTTTCGAAACCGAGCAGGAACGTGTGCACTCGCTCGAACGTGACGGGCTGCCCGATATACATTCCGGATCGCTTCACGAATGCCTCGGCGATCGAGTAGACCGGCAACTCGGCCGGCCCGTTAGTTTCACTCATCTCGACTTCCCTGCCAGCAGCTCAGGAGACGGTCATTACCCGCGGCGCCGTTTGCGGCCCCAGTAGGCGCGAAGCGCAACGGTGACGATCTCGTCCTTGGTGAGGCGGTCGCCGCGGCTGGCTGCATCCTGCTTGGCCCAGTCCATCAGTTCAAGCGCGTCGTCGGGGAGACGGATCGAGACGGGCTTCTTCTGGACGTAGACGACGTTGTAGGGCCCCCGCTTCTTCTTCGCCGGCGGTGGCGTCTCCGCCTCGGCCGACTCAGGAGGCGTCGCGCTCGCCGCTGCCGGCTTCTGGCTTGCGCGAGGTGCGCGTGCGGGTGCTTCGGACGTCGCTGCCTGGTCGACGTCGCTGGTGACTTCCTCAGCGGGGGGCGCGGCCTTGCGTGCGCGGGGCTTCGCTGCAGCTGTGGGCTTCTTCGGGGCGGCCATGGTCACTGACCACCTCCTCGGTTTCCACGGCGGCGAGCGCGGCGCTCCTCGATGCGCCGCTTCTCTTCCATGCTGATGAGCTCCGCCGGCGACAGCGAGCGGGGGCGGTGAGTGCGGCCGCGCTCGGCCTGCCTCTGGTACTCGGTCGTCTTGGCCGTGCTGACGACGTTGAGGGTGACGCCGGTGATGGTGTCGCGGCTGGTGTCGAGGTTCACGTATCGGTTCTTCGACTCTTCGCGGAACCAGCCGAGGGCGTCGCCGCCGTTCTCGTGGATGCGCTTGAGCATCGTCGAGGCGTTGTACGAGTTGACCTCCATCACGCGGCCGTTGGAGAAGGTCAGGTGGGCGGTGATCTGCTTCTGCTTGTCGTGGGACTGGCCCTTGGCGGCGTTGCGGACCTGCTTGATCAGTTCGGCGTTCGCCTGCTCGCGGCCCTTCGCGGTGCGGCCCTTGGGGATGCGCATCTCGATGTACCGGTCGCCCCCGGTGGCGTATGCCACGTCGACGCGCAGCCGACCACCCTGGCGACCCTCAACGTAGGTGCCGCTGAGGTCTTCGGGGATGACGGGCTTGGCGCCGGCCTTGCCTCGCACGGGGGCGATCGAGCCGTCCTTGCGCCGGCGCCGCGGCGGGACGTGGGTGAGGCGTCCGGTGTCAGCGAGCTCCTGGAGCGCCTGGCGGTAGAGGGCGCCGCTGGTTTCGCCGTTGAGGATCTTGCGGACCATTCGAGGCGAGCGGTGCAGCTCCTCGGCGATCTCGGCCGTGCTGATGCCCTTGCGCCGCAGATCGCGGATGAGGTCTTGGGCGGTGCGCTGCTGGTCAGCCATCAGCCCTTCTCCTCTGCCTGCTCGAGCGCCTTGGCGATGCCGGCCCGCTCGGCACGTGCTTTCAGCGCGTCACGCTGCCGCAGCGTCTCCGGCGTGATGAAGGATCCGTTGAGGTAGCCCTGCAGGCGCAGGCGCCCGGTCTTGCCGTCGTCGCCGCCGCCGATGAACCGGTCCGGCAGGGACCACGCCGGCAGCTTGGTCGTGTAGATCGCATCACCCTGGATGCCGATGAGCGTCGAGGGGTCGACCGTGAGAGCACCGGAGGTGTAGCCGCCGAGGGAGCTGGGGCCGTGGAGGACGCGAGCGCGTGCGCGACCCCAGACCTGGGCGGCGAGCTCCGGGTGGTAGAAGCTTCGGGTGCGGTCGTTCGGGCGCGACGGGATGCGATAGATCCAGAGGTTGCCCTGTCGCAGCATCTTGGCCCTGTACTCGGGCGGGACGTCATCGGGCGACGCGGCGACGCGGGTCTCGTCGCGGCCCGCGGCGGCGAATGCACCGATCGAGTGCAGCATGATGTTCCGCAGCGCGGCGAGCACAGCGCGGCGCAGGTCCGGGTGCATCTCGTCCTGCAGCTGGACTCGCTCGCGGGCGCGCGTCATGCGCTCGGTGAAGGTGTCTAGAGGCTTGGCCTTGCGGAACACCACGGCCTCGTGAGGGCGGATCTCCCACCCGTGCTTGAGGGCGACGTGGATCTCGCTGCCGTCGGCCCAGGTGTCGTGCACCGCTCCGGGCCGGTTCGGATAGAACCAGCCTTCGCGAACGTCCAGGTGCTTCACACCGAGCAGGCCAACGTGGTTCCAGCCCTGAGGGACGCGGAACCGCACGTGGAAGCGGGCGCGCGCGTAGGGGTCTTGCTCGAGCAGCTCGTACGCGGCGGCCTGGTTCAGCCGGATCGCGGGGCCGATACCGAGCTCGCGCCCGACGCCGGCGAACATGAACCGGCCGTCGACGTAGGCGAACTCGCTGATCTTCTTCGTCTTGGCCGGGTCGATCAGCGGGACGCAGTCCTCGTGCTTGGCGAACGACTCCCCCGCGACCAGGTGGTCGTAGTGGTGCAGGCCCGAGGTGAAGTGGATCTCCTGGGCGATGTCGTCTTCGACCGGCACGGGGTTGATGTTCTTCGGCAGCGACAGCGCCCACAGGTTCGTTCCGGTGGCGGCAGTGCTGTTGAACAGGCGCGCGTTCTCGTCGGCGTGGCGAATGATCGACGCGGTGACGTTCCAGGCCAGACGAGCCTGGGCAGGGGTCAGCGGCCCGTCGCCGAACCACTCCTCCGCGGTGCGGACTTCGATCTTGAAGCCGGTGACCGCGTGCTCGAACCGACCGGTGGGCGGGCCGTTGTTGACCCAGTGGGCTCCGGGCTTCCAGTTCGGGGTCTGGACGTACAGCCAGTGCCGCACGCCAGGCGCAGGCTCGGGGCGCTTCCCGGTCAGCATGATGCGGTTAGCGCCGTACGAGGCAGCCGTGTCGAGCAGGTCCGTCAGGTTGGGGTTCTTGCGGCGCTCGCCGATGACGGGGCGAACGGGCGTGCCGGCGTCGGTGACGCCTTGCCCGGTGGTCTGGTCGACCCAGATCGTGGGCACGTCCTTCGGCGTCCACGGCTTGGGTCGGTAGTTCAGCTCGTCCATCTCACCCCCTCATTCGTCAGGTTATATTAGTCAAGAGTGCTTGAAAATTGCAATCAGATTTCGCAGTCGACGGGCGCTCCATGAAGGTCTGGCGGGGTCGCTAGGACGCGAGGCGGCCGCCGTAAGAGCGCCCGCGTCCGTGGTAGGACTTCTGCGCCTTCCGCAGCCCTTCCTCGGTCATCCCCAGCAGGAGGGCGATCTCTCGCTGGGTCAGCTCGGCCGCGCGCGCCTCGTCGACGACTTTGCCGCGGCGTTCGCGCAGCTCGTCCGCTTGCGCGAGCTGCTGGCCGATGCGACGGAGCTCCTCACGGATGGCGTCCGCGTCCTTGTTAGCCATGCGCCCCAGCATCCCCAACCAAGTTGGGTCTGGTTGCCGCGGCGCGCCGTAACCGCGAAAGTGGTTATATTCATCCAGCTGAGAGGAGCGCTGATGACCGGACGGCACCTCACCACGGCGGACGTCGCCGAGAAGCTCGGCGTGTCCGTCGTCGCGGTCTACAAGATGCGCTCCATCAGCAACAAGCTGCGCAGAGCCGGCCAGGAGGGTCCTCTGCTCCCCGAGCCGGTTGCCATAGAAGGCAACTCCCCGCTCTACGACGAGGCCGCGATCGACGCATTCGCGCAGGAGCGCGCGCGCAGGGCGCCCTCGCAGCGCGGCCGCCGGCCGCGACTGATGCCGGGACTGGCGCGCGATGCGGCTTTCGCGGAGCGGTTGCGGGCGGCGATCGCGGACGGGGCGGGGGCGCCCGAGGTTCCCACGCAGGCGGCTCTGATCGACCTGCTCGGCTTGAACGTCGTCACGTTCGGTGAGCGGATGCGAGGGCGCACCCGCTGGACCGACGCCGAGCTCGAGGTGATCAGGCGCACCCTCGGTGTCGACACGACGGATGCGAACGAGGTCGTAGACCGCGCTCGCGCGGCCAAGCGTCAGGCGCGCGCGGCGAGATCCCACGCGGGTTCGTAGCGGCTTCACGACATGCTCCCGCTCTCGTCGCTGGCTTGCTGGGCAGCGCAGGTTGAGAGCGTGTCCACGAGCGCACCGCGGTCGGCTTCGTCGACCGCGAGGTGCCAGGTGTCGACGATCTCCGTGTAGCGGGCGACGTAGGTGCACACGTAGTCGGCGTTCGATGGCAGCCACAGGGCTGGCCCGTGGTCGTTCTTGGCCGCATTCGTGTTGCCATCGACGGCGACGATGTTGTCGAACGAGTTGGCGAACTGAATGCGCTGCTGCTCGGTCCACGCCCACGCGCCCCCGGCGTGCGCCGCCGAAAGGCTGACGATGTGGTCGATCTGGACGCCGGAGCTTCCCGGGGCTCCAGGGGCGGCGATCCGGTCGTGCTCGAACTCAATGCGTGTGCCCGTGTACGGATCGGGGTCGAGCACGCCGGAGAGCACCGTGCAACCGTCACGGACGACGTCCTGCAGCTGGACGGCGAGGAGATCGTCTCGCTGATCGCAGCCGTTTCCCTCGATGTCGATCCAGCGCTCGCCGAACGTGGCGCGGCGATACTCGGGAATCTCCTCGGTGGGATCGATCAGCGGCAGCTCCTGCGCGACTGCGGCGAGCGCGGTGTAGTCGTAGGTCGGGTCCGGGGCGGGTGCCTGCGGGCGCGTCCATGTGTCGATCCAGGAGGTGATGCCCAGCTGGTGGGCGCCGAAGCCGAGCGCGAGAGCTGCGACCGCGGCGAGGGCTGTGCTGGCGCGGCGGGTGCGTCGGTTCATCTGCGCTCCTTTGCCTGTGCGGTGTCGGCTTGGTCGAGCAGCAGTATGGTTCGGGCGATCTGGGTGCGTGCCTCGTCGATGACCTCGAGGGTTTCGTCGTCGGCGTCGAGCTCTGAGAGTGCGTGGCTCTGGCGGCGGAGCTGGTCGCCGAGGTGGAACATGCCGGCACTGAGGAGGACCTCGGCGAGCGCGGCCGCGCGGGCGCCTTGGTGGTCGGCGCTGACGGCGAGGTCGTCGATGATCTCGATGAGGGTTGCGCGGGATCCCATCGTTGGGTCTTCTCCTGGAGTGAGCTCGCGGAGCGCTTCACGGTTGAGCAGCGTCTGGAAGAGCCTGTGCATCCGTTGGGTGAGGGGGCGGCCGTCGCGGCGGGTGCAGTTGAGCGCGAACTCGCGGAAGCTCCATCGGACGGTGACGGGTGTGCCGGTCTGGATGGTCATGGCTTCCTGGAGGCGCACGGCGATGTCGGTCATCAGTGCTCCTCGGTTCGGCCCAGGTGGGGGATCTGCTTGAGGTGGGCGCCGCGGCCGTTGCCGAGCTGGGGGGAGATCGCGCAGCTGGGCAGGTGCAGTCTCGCGTTCGGCCCGTGGCCTGCTGCCGCGTGGGGTGTGGGCTGCCGCGTTGGCCGGGTGTGCCGGGCGCCTCGCTGAGTCAGCGGGAGGGGGTTGAAGCGCAGCGACAGGGCCCAGCGATGGCCGCCGAGCGCGCGGACGACCCGCAGCCACTCTCCCTCTTTGGTGGAGTCGATGGTGAAGGTGTTCGGCTGGTCAGACATCTGCGGCTTCTTTCGGTGCGAAGGGGCTGTTCTTGGCGTCGCGGAGCATCTGCCGGGTGATCGGCTCGGTCTCCTCGAGCGAGGCGAGCGAGAAGTAGTGGCGGCGGGCGCGGGCCGCTTCGGTGCAGGTGAGCAGCTGGCGGTTGCCGTGGTTCGGGCATCCTCCCTTGCTGCGGCATCCGGCCAGGTAGCCGGCGGTGGTGCCGTGCAGGGCGGCTTCGAGGATGTCGAGCGTCTTGCTCATCAGGCGGCCTGCCGGAGTCCGAGGTCGTCACGGTCGCGGTCGATGGTGCGGACGTCGACGCCGAGCAGGTCGCTGAGCTGGGTGAGGCTGAGTCCGCGTTCGGTCCCGCGTCGGGTGGCTTCGAGGCGCTCGTCTCGGGTGAGGCGGACGTTCTGGCCGGCGAGAGCGAGCTCGATCGCGATCTCGTCGAGCAGGGGTTCCTGCCCGGCTGTGGGCGGTGCCGGGTCGGTGTCGATGTCGTCCCAGGCCAGCGGCGGCAGCCAGCCGTGCCGGCGTGCGACCGTGAGTGCGTAGGAGCGGCCGACCCGCTGCGCTCGGGTGTGGGTGGGGGGCTGCTGGTCCCAGAGCTCGTCGTAGAGCGCGGCGATGTCGTCGTGGACACGGATGTCCACGTAGGCGCCTTCGAGTGCCTTGTTGACCTTCCAGCGCGGGTAGCCGAGTCGGCGTGCGATCTCGTGGTGGTTCCATCCGATCGCGGCCAGAGCCTGGAGGCGCCGGCGGGTGCCGCGGCCGTTGACTCGGCCCTGCGCGGCGAGAGTGCTGCTGTCGGGGGTGACTGCGAGGAGTTTGCGGGCGGTGGCGCCGGTGACGAACCGTGCCGTCTCGCTGTTGAGCAGGCGACGGACCGTGGCGCCGCCGACGCCGGCGCTGATGGCGATCCGTTCGGGGATCATCCCGGTGTCGACCAGTGCCTGCAGGTGCTGCCGGATCGGCTCGATGGGTTGGTGCGCGTCCTGGTATCGCCCGTAGGCCAGGAGACGGTAGCGGTCGCGGCGGCGGCGCGCGTTGCCGTCCATGCAGGCGCGGCACCCGCAGAGGTGGACGACGTAGCAGGTGGAGGTCAGCCCGTGCTTGTGGTCCGGCGGGCAGGTGTGGGTCCGCATCTTCTCCTCCTCACAGATGGTTATATTCCCGAATATAACCCGTTCCCGAGGGTTTGGAACCCCCTCACTGCTAAGGGGTGGCCCCAGAGGCTCGAAGTCGACAATCTGAACGAGCTACAACGTTTGTTGCGGTTTCTCGCTACACTGTGCGCATGGCAGGATCAACTTTCGCTCGTCTGGGCGAGCTCGCGTCACAGCGTTGGGGCCTGGTGACCACCGCCCAGGCGCTCGAGGCTGGCGTGGCGCGCCCGACCCTGACGCGCCTCGCCAACAGCGGCGCGCTCATCCGCGTCGCGCGCGGCGTCTACCGCCTCGCCGGCGCGCCAGAGCACGAGCAGGAGGCGATCCTCGCGACCTGGCTCGCCCTCGGCGGCGCCGACCGTCCCCGCACAGACACCGGCGTCCCGCCCGTCGTCGCCGCAGGCCAGACGGCCGCGCAGCTGCATGGCATCGGCGACTGGTTCCCCGGGCCACTCGAGTTCGTCGTTCCCACCCGCCGCGGTACCCGCCTGGACGGGGTGCGGCTCCGCACCCGCGAGCTCGCGCCCACCGAGGTGGTCTCCGTCGACGGGATGCCGACCATGAGCGTCGAGCGCACGATCGCCGACCTGATCGAGCAGTGGGTCGACCGCTCCCTCGTCGCCGATGCGCTCGCCGACGCCGCGGACGCGGGAAAGCTGCTCTCCCCCGCCCGCCTGACCGAGTATCTGGAGCCGCTGGCCAAGCCCAACAAGTACCCCTCGGGTGCCGCGCTCGCGGCTGATCTGCTCGCTCTTGCGGGCGTCGACGCGGTGGTGCCGGCCGATGCCTGAGCCCGACGGCTACAAAGACTGGACGGGGCTTGCGCAGGCGATCAAGGCGGCCGCGACGAAGGCAGCCGGTGACGGCGCGAGCGCGCTGGATGTGAATGCGCAGATCGTGCAGGCACAGCACGATCGTTTCCTCAGCCGGGTCTTTGCGGAGGGGGAAGAGTCCGAGTGGCTGCTCAAGGGCGGCACGGCGATGCTCGCCCGGGTGCCGAAGTCACGGTCGACGAAAGACCTGGATCTGGCCTCGACCGGCGCCGCCGATCTGGATGCCGCGCAGCAGGCGCTCGAGCAGGCAGCCGCGCGTGATCTCGGCGACCATGTGCGGTTCCAGCTCACCCGTGCCCGTGCGACCGGGCGAGGAGAGAACCAGCCGGGTGTCGCGACCCGGCGCCTGGTGTTCACATGTCTGGACGCGAACACCGGCCGGAGGATCTCCGACATCCCCATCGACGTGGTCGTCGGCCCTCCCCCGGTCGGCCGCGTCGAGACGATCGAGCCGTCGACGCGGCTGCAGCTGGGGCGGCCGGTCCCGTCGCACCCCTACCGGCTGTTCCCGATCTCCGATCAGGTCGCGGAGAAGGTCACTGCGACGATGAGCACCTACAACGGCCGCCCCAGCAGCCGCGCGAAAGACCTGGTGGACATCGTCACCATTGCACGCACGCAGCGCGTCGACCTGCGCGAGCTGCAGATGGCCATCGACGCGAAGCGTGCACTGTCAAAGCTCGACTCGTTCACTACGTTCACGGTCCCGGACGGTTGGGACGGTCCCTACCGGGTGCTCGCGGCCGGCACGCCCTCAGCCGGCGGGATCACCGATCTGGGTGAGGCCGTGGCTCTCGCGCGTCAGCTGATCGATCCCGCGCTCGCCGACGCGCCCGTGCAACCGGGGACGGTCTGGGTCCCTGGCTCAGGCTGGACACAGAACCCTCCGCCGCCGGAGCCGGGCGGCAGCGGATCCCCTTCGGGGGAGGTCCACGTGCGCGCGCACGTGCGCTCCGGTTATCCCGTCACGGAGCACTGGCGCGCAGCGCGCGGCTCAGCCCAGGAGTGACCGCGTCAGTGCGCCGCGTCGTACGCCTCGAGGATGGACGCGGGAACCCTGCCGCGATCGCTGACCTGGTGTCCGTTCTGACTGGCCCATTCACGCACCGTGTTGAGATCGGCCCGTCCGCCCCGCGACGTCCTCGCCGGACGCCGGGTGGCTGCGCCGATGCGGCGCGCGCTCTTGGCCCAGGCCTCGAACTCGAGATCGATCTCGAGTTGCTTTCCGTCGATCGCGAAGGTCGCGGGATCGAGCCGCTCGCCAGGTCGCGCACACCACCGCGAAGGGCGGCGTCATCGCGATGACGAAGTCGCTCGCTGCGGAGGGCGCCCGCTACGGCGTCCGCGCGAACTCGATCTCGCCTGGCTTCGTCAGCACCCCGGCGACGGACAAGGCGGTGGATGCGGAGGGCAAGGCCTGGCAGGTCGGCAACGCGCTCATTCAACGCCCCGGCACGGGCGAGGACATCGCGTACATGCCGCTCTACCTGGCCTCCGACGAGTCCTCTTGGGTGACCGGACAGAACTACAGCGTCGACGGCGGCGCGACCGCCGGGTGGCGGAACGACAGCGAGACGGACCGACTGGCCGCGAAGAACGGCTGACACGCGGGTCGCGGCGCGACCGGTGACGGACGTGAGGCACGGTGTCAGCTGACACCGTGCCTCCCGTCCGTCGTGGCCACCTCGTCTAAATCGCGAGGTACCCGCCGTCGACGGCGAACTGCGCGCCGGTCGCGAAGGCGGCCGCGTCGGAACCGAGCCACGCGACCATCTCGGCGATGTCGTGCGGCGTGCCGAGTCGGCCGATCGGGTGCTTCGTCAGCAGCGCGTCCTTGAAGCCGGGGTAGGTCTCCTCCAGCGCGTCTATCATTGGCGTCTGGATCACCCCGGGCAGCACTGCGTTCACGCGGATGCCTTTGTCGGAGTACTCCACCGCGGCGGCTCGGGTGAGGCCGATGACGCCGTGCTTCGACGTGACGTAGGCGGACTGGTGGGCGATGGCGACCTGCCCGAGGGACGAGGCGGTGTTGATGATGGATCCGCCGCCCTGCGCCAGCATCTGCGGGATCTCGGCCTGCACGCCGGTTCAATATTCCGCACAGAGGAAGTTGGCCCCACGGCGTTACTGCAGTCAATCGTTCTGTTGCGCAAGCCCCCGCAGGTAAGCACGTGCGTCGTCGAGGCTGACGACATCGCCGTACTTCGCGTCGATGTCAAAGAGGCTGGCCAGGTGCGGAAGGGCTGCCCGGTCGCCGACTGCCTCTTCGACGACGATGGTGTGGAAGCCGTAGGAGCAGGCGTCAACCGCCGAGGCGCGCACGCACCCACTGGTGGTGCAGCCGACGATGATGATGGTGTCGACACCCCGTGAGATCAAGCGTGCGGCGAGATCAGTTCCGAAGAAGCAGGATGCGTACTTCTTCACCAGGGTCATCTCGTGGGGCAGCTGGCCCAGCCTGCTGTCGACCTCCACCCATTCGCTGCCCTCCACCAACAGGTGGTTGGACGGGATCTTCTTGATCCAGAGCCCCGCCTCCTGCAATTCGGTGTCGTACGCGACCGTCGAGAAGAAGATGGGGATCTCGAGTTCACGGGCGGGGACGAGTAAGGCATTGGTGGCGGCCAGCTGTGACTCCAGTTCGCCTGACAGGGGCGAACGGCTGTCCGTGAATCCGGTGATCAAGTCGACGATCAGCAGCGCCGGCTTCTCGCCGTAGCCGATCCGGCCGCCCAATCCCTTGGCCTTGAACTCGTCGCGCAGCCGTGCGTACTCATCGATCAGCTCCGTATTCGTCACGAATCGGCTCTCCTGTTCCCCGTCGACTGATAGTGCGCCGCGATGGCATCGCTCGTCGTCACCCAGACACCATCGTGAGACGTGATGTGCTCGAGGGCCCGATCAAGGTAGCGGTGGCGGAACGGCTGGCCGACGATGAACGGGTGCAACGGCAGCGACATGACGCGACCCGAGTGCTCGGAGTCTGAATAGAGCTGATCGAACTGGTCGATCACCGCTTCCAGGAACTGCGGGCCGGTATAGCTCTTACTCACGAACATCGTCACATCGTTGAGTTCTATCGTGTAGGGAACGCTGAACATCCCGTCGACGTTCAGCGGATACGGCTGATCGTCGTTCGTCCAGTCCAGGACGTAGTCATACCCCAGCTCCCGAAGGATCCG
>NZ_DCBW01000018.1:32838-33014 GCF_002313585.1 Microbacterium sp. UBA1097
GGATCCGGCTGCAGCATCGCGGTACCGCCGAAGATGCTCGTGGAGGGCTTGTCGATCTGATAGTGCTCGATGTTCAGCCCGACATAGAACGCCACTCGGGCCCCATTCGGCCACGAAATCGTCGGTCGCTCCGTGATCGGGCTGTAATCGAAGCGGAAAGTGTCAAGGCGGGTGAG
>NZ_DCBW01000004.1:0-7509 GCF_002313585.1 Microbacterium sp. UBA1097
TCTCACCCGCCTTGACACTTTCCGGAAGACCACGGCCTGCTCACTCGCACCGTCTACCCCGAGGTTCCCGCTCGCGTGGAGTACGAACTTACTGACCTCGGACACAGCGCAGCCGCCCCGTTGAAGCATCTGCGCGACTGGGTTGAACACAACGTCGGAACCGACCAGTAGCGACCCCCTCGGCGCTACATCGAGCCAGGAGTCCCGGCCTCCGCGTAATACCGCGTCAACACAGACGAGGCGTCGCGGTCGCCGTCACCGGACACGACAGAGTTCAGCAGGTACCGGTACCCGTCACCGGTCGTCATCACCCTAATTGATAACGTCACACCTAGAAGGTGCGAAGTAACCGACGCGCGAGCACAGGAGCGCTTCTGTCATTTCGAAGGCGAGACTTCGCGCGATTGGGATTCGCCGGGCCATCCTTCTTCTCTTTCGTCGAACGTCACCGCAACACCGTGTCGCTGGGGTTCGTGAAATCTTCTTCCGGAAGCGAAACCCAGGTACTGCGCCATGAGGAACTCGCCGCAGCGATGCACAGGCGTTCGACAGTTCGGTCGCACGAACCGATCGTTTGTTAACGGACGGCACTGTACGTCGATCGAAAGTCGCGCCGACACCCCCTGCGAATTCGCGTCGCGGGATAGTTTGCCAGGATCCGGCGATCAGCGTGGTGCGCATCAAGGAGGTGCGCAGCGGCCTCAGCACGAGGAGCCTGCCCGCGAGGCCGACCACCCCGCCCCTAGGAACGGTAGGAGTGCGACGTCGGGGCGAGCTGGGGGCCACCCCCCGAGACCGAAAGTAGCACCGCAGCGACGATAAGCGCCACGCCAACCAGGGTGGTCGTCAGCTCCCCGACCAACGAACCGATCCATCCGCGTTCCTGGAGGTCTCGGAACATCCTTATGCTCAGCCCGAACGTTCCGTTCGAGCTGCGAACCGATCGTCTCGATGCGTCGTGGCAGACGCCTCAGCTGTCCACCGATGACCTGGAGTTGCACGCGGCCGTCGGCGAACATCTCCCTTGAGTCCATCGCCAGACGTATGAAATGAGGAGTTCGAGCAAGGGCCCGATCGACCAAGTCGTAGTCGGCAACGAGCTGGCACAGCGTTCCCTCGAGTGACACGAAGGAAACGACTGGCGTTCTCCTCCGCTGTTGGGGACGTCGGGTCGGCTGAAATAATGGCCGGGACGATACGGTGGCGAGTCAGAGCGCCGTGATCCACCGCGCGATCTCGTCAGCGATCTCGTCGCTATTGTCTTCGACCATCAGCGAGTGGCCGTTCCCAGCGAGAAGAGGCAGTTCGGACGACCAGAAGGTGACGGCGGCGCCCTGATCGGTGAGCCAGGCCACGATGTCCTGATCCAGCTGCGAGGGGTGGTCGGTATCGGCTCCACCCGTGAAGACGAGAATCGGCTTGTTCGTGAACGCGTCGGTCGGCCCGATCCTCATTTGGCTCCCACCGATGTTCTGACGCTGATAAAGCATCCGGGCCGGGATCGGCCGAAGGGTGCGGCGGAACACCTCGATGCACTCGCGGGGGAACCGCCGGCTGGGTCCGATGGCCTTGTCGTTCACGAAGGCGCTTGTGGGTTCCCAGAAACCCATCTTCGGGATGGTCCAGTCGATGGCCGCTCCACGGATGGAGACCTCCTGGTCGGACTCCCTCACGATCTCGGGCACCGCCTGTATATTTCCAGGCGGGCCCGGAGCGACGGCTACGAGCCCGTCGATGAGATCGCCATGCGTCTCTAGGAGGCGGAAGCCAATCGGACCTGCCATCGAGTGCACGACCAGCACGACGTTCCGGCCGAGACCAGAGAGGAACACGCCCATCCCTCGGCACACGCTCTCATAGTCCAGCCGCGCAGACGCCGCACGATCATCGACGTGTTGGGCCGCCTCATAGGACAACCCCAGCCAGTCCACCACCAGCACACCGTAGCCATGCGATACGAATCGTGCCGCCCAGCCCTGTCGGCCGTCGGGCGTCTCGAGATAGTACTCGTTCGAGGCACCACCCCCGTGCACGAGGACGATCCACCGAGCAGGCGCACCCGACGGCGCCAGTTCGGTGTACGAGATCGGCGCGACGTCGTCTGGGCGTGAAATCGAATCCATAGCTTCCCCAGGCCTGTTAGGCAATGACGGCGTCGAGGGCCCGTGCGAGCCTCTCCGGATGCGTGAGCATCACCAAATGGCTTCCGTCGATCTCGATCGTGCGCGGACTATCAAGCCGCCCGGCCGCGGCCTGGTAGATCTCAGCGGGAACGGCCTGGTCCTGAGCGAGGAACACATAACTTGACGGGATGCTGCTCGCCCAGAACCGGTCGAGGCGGATCGGCTCATCGGACCAGCCTGCCGGCGCTGGGACGAGCCTCGGCTCGAGCGCGGCGAGCTGCTGCTGCTCGAACGGGGACATGTCCTGCATAGACGCGGCCCAGAGCTCAGGCGGCATGACGATGGTGTTGTCGTCGGACTGACTCGCAAGCGCCTTCGTCGCTGCGACCAACGGATCGGGGAGCACGTCGTTAATGGTCTCGCCGTCGCGCAGCACCCAGGCGTCGACGAAGACGACCCGGCCGATGCGCTCGGGCATCGCCTCAGCGACGAGTTGGATGAGCGGACCTCCGCCGCTATGACCGACGAGCACGATGTCGAGCTGGGTGAGCTCTCTTACCTGATCGATCAGATCGCGCGCCATCATGCTCATCGTGACGCCGGAGCGGTCCACGTCACCGTCTTCGAGACCGCGCAGCGTCGGCGCGATCACCTCGTGCCCCATTCTGCGCAATTCGTCGGCGACGCCGTCCCACACCCAGCCGCCTACCCATCCGCCGTGCACCAGTACGATCTGCATTGATCATCCTCTTCGCATATTTATCTGCTGAGCAGAACTTGTTCCTAACTAGAAGACACAATAGCTTGCGCGGCGCCAACAGTCCAGCATGGCTCGAGCTCTCTTCAGAACGCGCCGAACGACCCCTGCACCAGGTCGCAGGGGAAAGAGACGACGAGCCTTCAGGAGGTCAGGTCGGCCAGACGTACGGCTGCCTCATCGAGGAGTGCGACGAGGGTCTTCACCTTGCGGGGAGGCAAGCGGAACACCGGGGCAGATGCGTTGATCGCCAACCGCAGCCCGCTCGCCGAGGGAACGGCCACGGCCACCGAGGCCACGCCCTCCTCGCTCTCCTCCCGGTTCGTTGCATAGCCCTGCTTCGCGACAAGATCCAGTTGTGCGAGGAGCTCGGTCTTGGTACGGATCGACTGCGGAGTCACCTGTGAGAGTTGCTCGTCGGGGTAGAGACGGTCCAATTGTTCTCGCGGGAGCTGCGCCAGGAGAACCTTTCCCGTGGAGGTGCAATGGGCCGGCATCTCCTTGCCCAACCGTGAAGCGACTCGCACCGCCGTCGTCGGTTCCGAGACTGCGAGAAAGCGAGTGGAGTTGCCGTCGAGCGTGCCGAGGTGAACCGTCTCGCCGGCTTGGTGGCTGAGTTCCTCGAGGATCGGTTGCACGATCTGCGGGATGTCCATCTTTCTCAGCACCGAGAAGGCGATCGTGGTCAACGACGGCCCTGGCCCGTATGTCTTCGTTCGCGGGTCTTGCCGCACGAATCCTCGCCATTGAAGCATCGCGAGGATGCGATGCGCCGTTGAGGTCGCGACACCCAGGTGCTTGCTGGCGTCCGTCAGTCGAAGTTCGTTCTTCTCACCGAGCAGGAGCAGGAGTTTCAGGGCATTGTCGACCGACTCGATCGGTATTGCGGAGCCGCATCGACTCCGTCGGCTGCTCTATTTCTCTGCACAACAGAAACTGTATCGTTCCTGCCGGCCCTCAGGGCCGCCATCAAGGGCAAGGCGATCCCGTCCAGGTCTATCCGGACGCCGATTCGAGCAGCCGGCCCAGTCGTACACGAACGTCGGAAAGCGACGATCCCGCTGCGATGGACCGGCGGACTTCGACGAGAGCGCGGGGCCAATTCAGTACCACTGCCCCGTCGAATGACAGACCATTCTGAGAGTACAGAGACGCGATCCGGTCGGGTGTTCGAGGGTCCGTCACCATCTCGGGGTTGACTGCCGTCGTGCGACCGACGATGTGCAGCTTCCAGTTGAACTGGTCACTCCAGACATACTCGACAGGCAGATATGAGCGTCGGTCGTCGGGATGAGCGATGTTGTGCGCGACACAGCGCGCCTGGTCGACCGCATTCGTCCAGTGCTCAAGACGGGTGAGATCGCCGCGAACCGGATGCCGCCACCGCGCAACATCGCCGATCGCATGGATTTCCGGGGCGCCGAGTGCCGTGAGGAATTCGTCGCAGACGAGACCGTCGTCGATCTCGAGCCCTGAGTCCTCGAGCCATTCGACGTTCGGCACTGCCCCGATGCCGATGACGACGACATCACCGTGGAGCTCGGAACCGTCATCCAGGAGCACGCGGAAGTCTCCCTTCGCACCGTCGATCTGCGCGACCGTCCGTCCGAGAACCGCATGTACGCCATGCCGGGAGTGCTTCTGCGAGAAGAGGGCGCCAATCTCGTCACCGAGCCGGCGTGACATCAGGTCGCGTGTCGCCGAGACCAGGGTGACATCGACTCCGAGCCCAAGAGCGGTCGCGGCGACCTCGGCGCCGATGAAGCCCGCTCCGATGACGATGATCCTGCGATCGGGAACTAGCTCGGCGCGCAGCCGGTCTGCGTCGTCGAGTGTCCGCAGCACATGGATTCCCTCGCCTTCACCCCACGGCGACGGCCGCGCGCGGACGCCGGTCGCCACCACGAGGTCATCGAAGCCGACCCGCCGTCCATTCGCCAGCCGGAGCTCCGACAACGCACGGTCCAGACCTACCGCCGGCACACCGAGACGAAGGTCGATGTTAAGCTCGAGCGCCTCCGCCGCCGTGAGGAGCGTGACCTCGGCTGCACCTGCACCGACGAGGTATCCCTTCGACAGCGGCGGCTTGTCGTAGGGCAGCACGGGCTCGGAGCCGATGAGCACAACGTCTCCGCGATACCCCTCTGCCCGAAGCGCCTGCGCGGCCCGTACCCCCGCGATCGACGCACCGACAATCGCTGTCGTCATTCGTCTTCCACCCGGAGCGCGGAAACCGGGCAGCTGTTCGCCGCCTCGGTGACCCGTTTCCGGTCGGCCTCGTCGACCTCTGTTCTGAGCAGGATCACGACGCCGTCGTCATCGAGATCGAAATAGTCTCCCGCGGCCATGATGCAGTTGGCGTAGCCCTGACAGAGCCCGAGATCCGCTTTCACGACAGGCATGTGTCACTCCTCTCCTGCTTCTTCAGGCGTTATCTCAGGGAACATCGGTGCGAACGGTTGGGCGATCATGGCGGAGAACGTCGCCGTAGTCTGCCAGGTCAGCGCCTCGAGCTCGAGCGGATCGAGAGCGACCCACTGCCCGGATCGCGGCGACTCGATCAGGAGCCGGGAGCCGTTGCGTGTCTCCACGCGAGATACCCGGATCTCCGAGAACTCATTGGCGATCGAGATCGGAGCCCCTACCCGCTGGTCTTCGAGCCGCTGACGTTCGTCTGCTGCTGCGATGGCCGCGATGCGGTCGTCCTCTTCGCCTTCCCATTCGAGTTTCATAGGAAGATCGCCAGATTCTGTGTGCGCAAGACCGACTCGTCGACCGTGATGGTTCGGCGTGCGAGCTGCAACCCGCCGCCGACACGTCGCAGAACGTCTTCGCGGCCGGCCGAGATCACCGCGGGCTCGTGCACGTCGCCGCGACTGCGGAAAAGAAGCACCGCAGAATCGACGACGACCTCGCCCGGGACGTCGCTCTCGAAGGTGCGCACGTTCGTGACGAAGTGACGGAGCCGGGAGGGCGGATCCTCTGTCCAGGCGTGTTCCGTGAGGAAGCGGGCGACCCGCCGGCTCAGGGAGTACTTGTTCTCGTCCCAATGCGCCATGCCCGGAGACGTCGAGTACCCGGCGCCGAGCGCGGTAGTGACCTGCACGGGCATGATGTAGTGCACATCGTCGGCGATGAGGTCGAGCCAGTCCTCGTACCGCTGCTCGTCGAGGATGTATGCCTCTTCGACGAGCCACCTGTGCGTCTCCAGATGCAGGCCGTCCGAGAACGACAACGAACTCCCCACCCGCGTGGCTTTGGTCGTATGTGCTCCGAGCGGCGACTCTTTCAGTCGAACCCAGCGCGCCTCGGTCATGACAGCCCCTCCGGCATCCCCACCGACGAGATGATCAGCGCGGTCGGCTCCGTCTCGAGGTAGTCCGCCCAGCGCTCGAGCAGATGCCGCTGGTTGTACTCTCCGTAACCGACGTGGGCCACGCCCGGGCCAGAGAACGCGTCCGGTCCGAGCGGCTCCACGACGAATCTGCCGTCTTTCAGCACGCCCATCCGGCTGTTCAGCAGCAAGCGCCGCGCCATATTCCCTTTCGCGGTGTTCGTAAGGGACACCCAGTTCTCCACATCGTCCTGCTCGAACATCCCCGTGCTGCCGAAGCACATCAGGTACGCCTTGTACGACAGAGCCTTGAACTCCTCCGGTGCCGCTGCGTCGACGGCGAACCAGGAAAGCACCTCGGTCTCGTTCTCGCTGATCGGCTGCCAGGTACGGATCGAGATGAACGGGAGCACGTCGTCGCCGTCTTCCACCTTCGGCCAGTTGTGCACGAAGCTCATGTTCGGGAAGATCGAGGCCGCCGAGATCATGAAGCCGTTCTCGCCGATCACATTGAGCTGGTCCTGGGACCAGACCTCCTTCATCCGGTCGATCATCTCGTCGGGGTAGCCCACGTAGCGCAGCCGCTCCTCGAGCGTTCCCTCCGGAAGCTTGTAGGTCGTGCCTCCGCCGTTGCCCGCCCAGTACGTGTTGCCGTCTTTACGCTTCTCCGCCTTCGGTTCGCGGAAGAGGCCGATCTCGACCACCGAGGTGTGGGTCTGTGGCGTGTGGTACATGTCGCCGGCGAAGTTCTCTGCGCCGATCTTCCAGTTCGCCTTCACCCGCCAGCGCTGCGGGCCGCGGAGCTCGATGCCCGAGGAGCTCTGCTTCGTGTAGTAGTCGAGATAGAAAGCGAAATCGCCGAGGTAGTCGATCAGCGGTGGCGCATCCGGATCCATGCTGATGAAGATCAACCCGTTGTAGCTGTCGAGGCTCGGCGCCGGAAGCAGGCGGGCTCCCTTGCGATTGAAGCCAGCCTCGCCACCGTACGCCTCTTCGTGGAACGGCAGCCCCACGATTCGTCCGTCGTTGCGGTACGACCAGCCGTGATACGGGCAGCGGAAGTGCGAGGCGTTGCCCATTTCCGCCCGGCACACCTGCATTCCTCGGTGCAGGCACATGTTGAACATCGCCTTGACGGAGCCACTCTCGTCGCGCACCACGATGAACGAGTCGTCGAGCACTCGCCGCACCACGTAGTCGCCGGGCTGAGGGATCTCTGATTCGTGACCCACGAAGATCCACGCGCGACTGAACAAGCGCTCCCGCTCGAGCCCTGTGCGTCAGGATGGGGTGAG
>NZ_DCBW01000062.1:0-37289 GCF_002313585.1 Microbacterium sp. UBA1097
CGGCACCACCGTCGACAGCATCGGTGTCGACACCGCTGGCGCGTCGATCAGCACCGTCCCGCTGCGCACCGGACTCACCCCAGCGGTGATCCTCGGTCCCTGGCTCACCGCTCTCATCGTCCTCGCTGCCGCCGGCGCTCTCACCGCGGCGTGGTTCTCCCACCGTGCCCGCACGCGTGCGGACGGCACAGATCGTCCGACTTACCCGGGGAGTCAGCCATGAACACGCCACGGGTGAGGCCTGCCGGAGGTCGACTTGCCGGGTCGCTGCGAACGCTGGCGACGGGCAGTGATCCCACACTGCCTGGTGCTGGATGGCGGAGGAGTGCGGGACCGGTAGCCGGCAGGTTGCCGCCGGGCAGACCGTCACGGCCGGGCAGACCGTCACGGCCGGGCAGCTGGTCGGACTCGTTGGCAACACGGGACGCTCCACCGCGAACCATCTGCACTTCGAGGTTTACCTCGACAGAACCGCCGTGGACACGCCGCGTTTGCTGGAAGCAAACGCGGGCTGACCTATGCGCAGCACGGATCTACCGCACCACCCCGCTTGCGGGCACCCCCTGACCGATACGACGAAGAGGACGACTCTGTCATGACTGGACCCGACCCGCTGTCCCTCGACGGCATCTCACTGCTTGTGGTGTGGACGGCGATCGCCACCTATCTGCTTGCGTTCATCGCGTACACCATCGACCTCGCCGGGCGCTCCGTCCCCGCCAGCGTCCCACAGCGGGAGCCGGCCCTGGTCGGCGCTGCCGCACGAGCGGACCGGTCGACACAGAGCAGGCAGAGTGGGCCGGTGGACAGCGTTCGCACGCCGCCCGCGAATCGGCAACGGCTGTTGTGGGCGCGGATCGGGACGTCACTGACGGTCCTCGCGTTCCTGTTCCACCTGGCCGGCACAGTTCTGCGCGGGATCGCTGCTGGGCGGGTGCCGTGGGCGAACATGTACGAGTTCGCGCTGACGGGTACCCTCCTAATCGTCGCCGTATACCTGCTGGTTCTGCGCCGTTACGACCTCCGCTTCCTGGGAGCGTTCCTCATCGGCATGATCGTATTGCTGCTGGGTGGGGCGACCATTGCGTTCTACGTTGAGGTCGTCCCGCTGATGGACCCGCTCAAGAGCATCTGGCTGGTCATCCACGTCTTCGTCGCCTCGCTCGCCACTGCCCTGTTCGCGATCGCCTGCGGCCTCGCAGTCACCCAGCTCATGCAAACCCGCCGGGAACGGCGGGCCGACACCACCTCAGCTCGAAATGGCGGCCCGCGGTTCCTGGCGACGCTGCCCACCGCAGACGCGCTCGAGTCCCTCGCGTACCGATTCGTGATCGTTGGGTTTGTGTTTTGGACCTTCACGCTGATCGCCGGCGCCATCTGGGCCAACGACTCCTGGGGACGCTATTGGGGGTTCGACACCAAGGAAGTGTGGACTTTTGTGATCTGGGTGCTGTACGCGGGGTACATTCACGCCCGCGCAACGAGAGGCTGGCGCGGCACCCGCTCCGCCTGGCTGTGCATCACCGGGTTCGCCACTGTGCTGTTCAATTTCACCGTCGTCAACATGTTCTTCAAAGGACTTCACGCATACTCCGGCCTTAGCTGACCATACCCAGCCATTCAGCCGACCGGCTCCAGTAAGGCGGATCCGATGCTGCTTCAACAGTCGACGATCGCCTGCCCGATTGTCCAGCTTGATTAGTTCATTGTGCAGTGTATTATTCATCGAATGCTGACTCATGCTGATCGACTCGACGTGATGAACCGGCTGGGGCGCGCCATGGCTGACCCGACCCGCTCTCGCATCCTTCTGACTCTCCTAGACGGACCGAACTACCCGGCGGTGTTGTCTCGCGAGCTGGGACTGACCCGCTCAAACGTGTCGAACCATCTGACGTGTCTGCGGGGGTGCGGGATCGTGGTTGCCGAGCCAGAGGGCCGGCAGACCCGCTACGAGGTCGCAGACTCGCACCTTGCCCGCGCCCTGACGGCGCTGGTGGATGTGACGCTAGCGGTCGACGAGAGCGTGCCGTGCATGGACCCGGACTGCGGGGTCGAGGGTTGCGTGGCGGGGAAGGTTCGGGCATGAGCGCGGTCACGGGTTCGCAAGTCGAGCACGTCGACCTCGACGACGACGATGATGACGATGACCGGCCGTGGTACCGGAGCCCGAGCGTTCTGATTCCGATCGCCTCCGGCGTCGCGTTCGCCGCCGGCCTGGTCTGCGAGTGGACCGGCGCGGAGACCGCGGGCCTGGTGTCGTTCTGGATCGGTCTGCTGCTGGGCGCGTACACGTTTGTGCCGGGCGCGCTGCGTAAGCTGTTCACCAAGGGCAAGCTAGGCATCGGCCTGCTGATGACAATCAGCGCCACTGGCGCCGTGATCCTCGGCTATGTCGAGGAGGCCGCCGCGCTGGCGTTCTTGTACTCCATCGCGGAGGCGTTGGAAGACAAGGCGATGGACCGCGCCCGCGCAGGATTGCGGGCACTGTTGAAGCTGGTGCCCGACACCGCACGGGTCCAGCGCGGCGACGCCACGGTCGAGGTGGAGGCGAAGGAACTGCGCGTCGGTGACGTGCTCGTGGTCCGGCCGGGCGAGCGGATTGCCACGGACGGCATCGTGCGCGCCGGGCGGAGCAGCCTGGACACGTCGGCGATCACAGGCGAGTCGATCCCGGTCGAGGTCGAGCCCGGCACCGACGTGTCGGCCGGGTCGATCAACACCACCGGCGTCCTCGAAGTCGAGGCCACCGCCGCCGGCACCGACAACTCGCTCACCACGATCGTGGAGCTGGTCGAGCAGGCCCAGGCCGAGAAGGGCGACCGCGCCCGCCTGGCCGACCGGATCGCCCGACCCCTCGTGCCCGGGGTGATGATCCTCGCCGTGCTGGTCGGCGCGCTCGGGTCGCTGCTGAGCGGCGACCCCGAGCTGTGGATCACCCGCGCCCTGGTCGTGCTGGTCGCAGCCTCGCCATGTGCTCTGGCGATCGCCGTCCCGGTCACCGTCGTCTCTGCGATCGGCGCAGCCTCCAAGTTCGGCGTGGTCGTAAAGTCCGGGGCCGCTTTCGAGCGATTCGGTGGCATCCGCCACCTCGCCGTCGACAAGACCGGCACCCTGACTCGCAATGAGCCCACCGTGACCCGTGTCGTCACCACCGGCGCGACCAAGGATGACGTGCTGGCATGGGCAGCGAGCCTGGAAGGTCACAGCACACATCCCCTCGCCGCAGCGATCACCAACAACGCGGTTCCCGGCGCTCCGGCTGCTACCGACGTCCGCGAGACCGCGGGCCACGGCATCGTCGGCACCCTCGACGGTGCTCGTCTCGCGGTAGGGAGTCCACGCTGGCTGGACGCTGGCACGCTGGCCGACGAGGTGCAGGCGATGGAGTCCGAGGGCATGACCGTTGTGATCGTCCACCGCAACGACCAGCCCGCCGGAGCGATCGGAGTGCGGGACGAGCTGCGCCCCGAGGTTCCCGAAGTCATTGACACACTGAACCGGCGTGGGATCGGCGTGACGATGCTCACCGGCGACAACGCCCGCACCGCCGCCGCCCTCGCCGCACAGGCCGGCATCAGCGACGTACGTGCCGAACTACGCCCCGAGGATAAGGCCACCGCTGTCGCGGAACTGTCGAAGTCGCAGCCCACCGCCATGATCGGGGACGGTATCAACGACGCCCCCGCTCTCGCAGCCGCCGACCTAGGGATCGCGATGGGAGCCAAGGGCGCCGATGCCGCCATCGAGTCCGCCGACGTCGCATTCACCGGCCACGACCTGCGCCTCATTCCGCAGGCCCTCGCCCATGCCCGCCGCGGCCGCAATATCATCAACCAGAACGTCATACTGTCCATCGCGATCATCGCTGTCCTCCTACCGCTGGCGATCACCGGAATCCTCGGACTTGCGGCCGTGGTGCTCGTCCACGAAATCGCGGAAGTCATCGTCATCCTCAACGGCCTCCGCGCGGCGCGGCGCACGCACCATGACCGGGCCCGCTGACAGCCGTGCGCCCGGGAGGGCGGGTGCCGTATTGAGTGCCGCCGGCCCAATTGGTGCGCGCGTGCGACCCCGACTGTTTCTGCTCGCGTTCGCCGTTGCCGCCAGTGCCGTGCTGATCGACCAAGGCACCAAAGCACTCGCCCTCGCACGGCTCAGCGAACAAGCCCGCATTCCGCTCCTCGGAGACTTGCTCGGCCTACAACTCGCGTTCAACCCCGGCACCGTCATGTCCCTCGGATCCGGCTCAACCTGGCTGATCACCCTCATCGCGGCCGCAGCATCCGTGGGTCTGCTCCTTGCCGCCACACGCGCCCGCACCGCGGGGTGGGCCGTCGTGATCGGGCTAATCTGGGGCGGCGCGGTCGGTAACCTCCTAGATCGGCTGTTTGCTCCACCCGGATTCGGAGTGGGTCATGTCACAGACTTTCTCGCCTACGGCAACCTGTTCATCGGTAACCTCGCCGACGTCATCATCGGCATCGGCGTCGGATTCGGCCTCCTGCTATACCTCCGTCAGGGAAAGACCCGAGCATGATCTTCTCCTCCGTTCTGCAGGCGATCGGGCTGTTCCTCGCGACGAACATCGACGACATCATCGTGCTCTCTCTGTTCTTCGCCCGCGGCGCCGGGCAACGGGGAACTACAGTTCGGATCCTCGTTGGTCAGTATGTGGGATTCGCAGGTATTCTCGGCGCCGCCGTGCTCGTATCCCTCGGCGCTGGGGCGTTTCTGCCTCCAGAGGTGATTCCCTACTTCGGGCTCATTCCGCTAGGTCTAGGGCTGTGGGCGGCTTGGCAAGCCTGGCACCGCCGACACGACGACGATGACGATGACGATGAGAGCAAGATCGAAGGCAAGAAGGTCGCTGTCTGGGCCGTGGCTGGAGTCACCTTCGCTAACGGTGGGGACAACATCGGCGTCTACGTTCCCGTCTTCCTCAGCGTGGGGCCCGCTGCCGTCGTCGCATACTGCGTTGTGTTCCTCGTGTTCGTTGCAGTGCTGGTGGTCGTGGCCAAGTTCATTGCCACGCGACGTCCGATCGCGGAGATCCTGGAACGTTGGGAGCACATCTTGTTCCCTCTCGTTCTTATCGGGCTTGGCATCTTCATCCTGATCAGCGGGGGAGCATTCGGGCTCTGACACAACCGTCATGCAGGGCAATTTAGGCAGCTGCGCGTCTAGACGTCATGATTGTCGCCGCTCTGAGCTACTCGACGACGCCGAGCGATTGTTCCGCCGAACGCAATTGACAAGGCTGTCCTAGCTCACCCGTTATCGTTGTCGCGGCTATAGACCTCTTCCCGTCCGACGACCGCGCCGGCGATATGGCGTGTCGGGCCGTGGCCGATCCCAGCTCGCGACCGGCGCGACGCTCCGCGAGCGAGAGGAACGGCATGATGACGACGCTGAGGGCGGTGATGACGATACCGAGAGTGGAGTGCTTGACGTCCACTTGGTCGATGAGGGCTCTTCGCAGTTGAGGGTGTAGTCGAGGTTCGCGGGTCGATTGCCGGATAGGCGTCGAGGTCTTCCAGGATGGAAGTTCCTACACTGCCCATCCGAAAGACCTCGACGTGCTCCAAACTACCTTCGCCGCGCCCTGCCTGACCACGTTCTGCCGTCTCGACGAGCTCGGCCTCGAGGCTGTAGGTCAACATCTCGAGGCGGATCGGGCGGTGATCGAGTGCCGCGTCGTCGAGAACGATCCCTGGTGCCGGAAGTGCGGCGCGGAAGGCGTCCCGAGAGACACCGTGGTGCGTCGGCTCGCGCATGAGCCGTTCGGGCACCGGCCCACGACACTGCTGGTCCGGGTGCGCCGCTACCGGTGCGCGCACTGCGGGAAGACGTGGCGGCAGGACACCACGAAGGCCGCCGCGCCGCGGGCGAAGATCTCGCGTGGCGGGCTCGGGTGGGCGCTGACGGCGATCGTGGTCGACCATCTCACGGTGACCCGCGCCGCGGCCGGTCTGGGGGTGTCCTGGCATACCGCGAACAGTGCGATTCTCGCCGAGGGTCGGCGTCGTCTGATCGACGCTCCCGGCCGGTTCGACGGGGTCACGACCCTGGGCGTCGATGAGCATGTCTGGCGTCACACCCGGTACGGCGACAAGTACGTGACCGTGATCATCGACCTCACGCCCGCCCGCGAGAAGACAGGCCCGGCCCAGCTGCTGGACATGGTCGAGGGCCGTTCGAAGGCCGTGTTCAAGCAGTGGCTCGCGGCACGGCCCAAGGAGTGGTCCAAGCGGATCGAGGTGGTCGCGATGGACGGGTTCAGCGGCTTCAAGACGGCCGCCGCCGAAGAGCTGCCCGACGCGGTCCCGGTGATGGATCCGTTCCATGTGGTCCGTCTCGCCGGCGATGCGCTCGATGTGTGTCGCCGCCGCGTTCAGCAGGATCTACACGGACACCGCGGGATGAAGGGCGACCCGCTCTATCAGGCGCGCCGCACCCTGCACACCGGCGACAAGCTACTCACCGACCGGCAACGCGCTCGGCTGGAGGCGCTGTTCGCGACCGAGGAGCACGTCGAGGTCGAAGCGACCTGGGGCATCTACCAGCGCATGATCGCCGCGTATCGCGAACCCGACAAGAAGAATGGCAAGCAGATGATGCAGACCCTGATCGACGCGGTCAGCACCGGGGTTCCTGCCGCGCTCGTCGAGATCCGCAAGCTCGGCCGCACCCTCAAGCAGCGCGCCGCCGACGTGCTCGCGTTCTTCGATCGGCCCGGCACCTCGAACGGCCCAACGGAGGCGATCAACGGACGACTTGAACACCTCCGCGGCTCCGCGCTCGGCTTCCGGAACCTCACGAACTACATCGCAAGAAGCCTGCTCGAAGCCGGAGGATTCAGACCCCAACTACACCCCTAATTCCGAAGAGCCAGTTTCCCTCAGCCAGCTCCTTGAGCGCGGCCTTCTCCAGCTCCGCTTCCGCGAGCAGACGCTTCAGGGTCGCATTCTGCTTCTCCAGCTCCTTCAGGCGCTTTGCGTCGTCGGCCTTGAGGCCGCCGTACTGGTTCCGCCACCGGTAGTACGTCTGCTCGGACACCACGAGCTCCCGGCACACCGCCGCGACGTCCTGACCGTCGGCGAGCATCCTGTCGGCCTGCCCGAGCTTACGGACGACCTGCTCCGGGGTGTGACGCTTCCTGCTGTTCGTCATGATCTGACCAGTCTCCCTGCCCGCGACCGCGGACAACAGGACGACTCTCATAACGACTGGACCTACGAAACGGGGTCAGCCCACCTGGGTTGCGTCGTTCATGGTCGTCTCCTTCTGCGGGTGGCCGTGTCGCGGGTGAGGACAGCAGCCCGCGGACGTTCTCGATGACGACCCACTCGGGCTGGAGCGCGTCGATGGCTGCGGCCATGTGCGCCCAGAGCCCCGAGCGCGTACCTGGCGCGAGGCCGGCGCGCTTGCCGACGGTGGACACGTCTTGGCATGGGAAGCCGCCGCTGGCGTCGAGGTCGTGCATGAAGTCTGCTCCGGCGACGGACGTCCCCGGCATCCGTGCCTCATCGAGAACTGATGCCGAGCTGGTCACCTGTCAGGTGCACGACTCCGACACGCGCCCGCTGCTCAACCGAGCCCCCGCTTGCCGCCGCCCGATGCCTCCATCTCCGGCCTCGGCTCCGACCGCCATCCGAGGTCACACGCCTCTTGCAGGTCGAGGTTGAGTCGGGCATTGCCGCTTCAGAAGTCACCGGGTGCGGGTGCTCACCTGCCCGGCAGGAGCGGAGGTGGGCATGACGGTTTCGATGCGCGTGATGTCGGCAGGTGACGGCTACAAGTACCTGCTCAAGACCGTCGTGGCAGCCGACGGAGACCGACCGCTCTCGACGCCGCTTA
The DNA here is from genome assembly GCF_002313585.1 of Microbacterium sp. UBA1097. Classification (NCBI taxonomy): domain Bacteria; kingdom Bacillati; phylum Actinomycetota; class Actinomycetes; order Micrococcales; family Microbacteriaceae; genus Microbacterium; species Microbacterium sp. UBA1097. Next base: position 7,861 of record NZ_DCBW01000062.1, read on the forward strand.
CCCGCTACTACATGGAGGACGGCACCCCGCCTGGTCGCTGGCTCGGCGCGGGCGTAGCGGCCCTCGGCAAGGGCGAGATTCAGGTGGGCGACCGAGTATCGGAACACCAACTCCAGCTCCTGATGGGCACAGGCTGTGATCCGATCACCGGCGACAAGCTCGGCCTGGGCTTCGCGGCATACAAGAGCCAGGAGCAGCGAATCGAAGCGCGGATCGCTGACCTCGAACCGACGATGACCCCCGGCGCCAAGGGAGAGGCCGTCGCGCAGATCGTTGCCGAGGAGACAGCCCGAAGTACACGGCGTGCTGTGGCGGGCTTCGACTTCACCTTCTCGATCCCGAAGTCCGCGAGCGTGTTGTGGGCAGTCGCCGACGCCGGGGTCCAGGCACTCATCGCCGAGGCGCATCATCGCGCGGTTGCGGAGGTGGTTGCGTTCATGGAACGCGAGGTTGCAGCCACGCGCACGGGCGCAACCGCCGGAGACGGCGCGGTTGCGCAGGTCGATGTCACCGGGCTCATCGCGACCGCCTTCGATCACTTCGACTCCCGCGCCGGCGACCCCCACCTCCACACGCACGTCGTCATCAGCAACAAGGCCAAGACCGTCCTCGATGGGAAGTGGCGCTCGCTCGACGGCAGACCCATGCACACCGCCGTCGTCGCGCTCTCCGAACTCCACGAAGCCGTGTTCGCCGACCACATGACGCGCACCTTCGGCGTCTCATGGGAGGCCCGAGAGATGGGCCGCGACCACAACCCTGCATGGGCGATCACTGGAGTGCCCGATGAACTGATCGCCGAGTTCTCTACCCGCGCGCGTCACATCAACGCCGAGACCGATCGCCTCATCGCCAAGTACGTTGCAGCGCACGGACGACGCCCGACACCAGCGGCGATCATGAAATTGCGAGCTCAAGCCACACTCGCGACTCGGCCCGAGAAGCAGGTTCGGTCCTTGGCTGACCTCACCGTCGAATGGCGGGAGCGCGCCACGAAGTCGTTGGGGCGGGATGCGACGACGTGGGCGCGCGAGGTGACCGACAACGACAAGCCGCTCCTGCTGCGTGCCGACGACGTACCGCTCATTGTCATTGGCGAGATTGGGCGTTCGGTCGTCGAGGTGGTCGGTGAGAAGCGCTCGACCTGGCGACGCTGGAATCTCATGGCCGAGGCATCCCGGCAGACGATGGGCTGGCGCTTCGCCACCATGCACGACCGGGAAGCCATCGTCGCCATGGTTGCCGATGCCGCCGAGTTCGCTTCGCTTCGCTTGACCCCGCCCGAACTCGGCGCCTCGCCCGTCGTGTTCCGTCGGACCGACGGCACCTCGGTGTTCCGACCGAAGAGCTCGACCGTGTTCACCTCCGAGTCCCAGCTCGCGGCCGAGGACAGACTTCTCGAACGAGCAGCCAACCTCGGCGGGTCGACGGTGACGCTTGCCACGGTCGAGAAGATCACGCGCAGTCCCGATGCGGACGGTCGGATGCTCGGCGACGACCAAGCCGACGCCCTGACCCGGATCGCGGTGTCGGGTCGGATGCTCGACGTGCTGGTCGGTCCTGCCGGTGCGGGCAAGACCACCGCAATGAACGCGCTCCGCCGCGCCTGGGAAGCCCAGCACGGCTCCGGTTCCGTCGTCGGGCTCGCGCCGTCAGCGGTCGCCGCACAGGTCCTCGCCGACGACCTCGGAATCGCGACGGAGAACACTGCGAAGTGGTGGCAGAACCACCTGATCCACGGCACCGCGTTCGAGGCAGGCCAGCTCGTCATCATCGACGAAGCCTCCCTCGCCGGCACCCTGTCACTGGACCGCATCACCCACCTCGCCCAAGACGCTGGCGCGAAGGTGCTGCTTGTCGGCGACTACGCCCAACTGCAATCCGTAGATGCCGGCGGCGCGTTCGCGATGATCGCTAGAGACCGGGCCGACACTCCCGAACTGGTCGACGTTCACCGCTTCACCCATGCCTGGGAGAAGACCGCCTCACTCGAGCTGCGTCACGGGCGCACAGCGGCTATCGACACTTACCTCGCCCACCAGCGCATCGCCGATGGCGACGCCGAGGCCATGACCGACGCGGCTTACAACGCATGGCGCGCCGACCGCGACGCGGGACTCGTTTCTGTGCTGATCGCTGAAACCCACGACGACGTGACCGCGCTGAACGGTCGCGCCCGCGCCGACCTGATCCTCAACAAGACTCTGAATCCCGACCGCGAAGTCGAGCTGCGCGACGGCACCGCCGCTGGCGTCGGCGACACCATCATCACGCGACTCAACAAGCGCGAACTGCGCACCCTGGTCGGGCGGGACTGGGTACGCAACGGCGACATCTGGACCGTCACCGCCGTCGGCGACGACGGGACCATCACCATCGCACGCGACTACGGAACCGGCACCACCGTCGGCGACGACGGAACCATCAAGGCTCGCAGGCGTGGGCGCAGGTTCGGCGGCAGCATCGTCCTCCCGGCCTCGTATGTGGCCGAGCATGTCGATCTCGGTTACGCAGTCACCGCCTACCGCGCCCAAGGCATCACGACCGACAGTACGCACGTGTTGGTCGAACCGACCTCGACGAGGGAGACCTTCTACGTCGCTATGACCCGAGGGCGGCACGCGAACCACGCCTACGTGACTCTCGACCGCGCCGACGACCATGCCCAGCTGCACCCTGGCGACGACCCGCATGCCACCGCGCGAAGCGTGCTGTACGGCGTTCTCCAGCACAGCGGGGCCGAACTCTCGGCGCACGAGACCATCGTCGCCGAGCAGGAACAGTGGGGCTCGATCGCCCAGCTCGCCGCCGAGTACGAGACCATCGCCGCCGCAGCCCAGCATGACCGCTGGGCTGCCCTCATCCGCTGCTCCGGGCTCTCCGACGAACAGGCCGAGAGCGCCATCGAGTCCGAGGCGTTCGGCCCCCTTGCCGCTGAACTTCGCCGCGCCGAGGCCAACCATCACAACCTTGATGCGCTCTTGCCGCGCCTCGTGGCCGCGCGAGGATTCGATGACGCCGACGACATCGCCGCCGTCCTGCACTACCGGGTCGAGCGGGCGACCGGCCGCCCCGCAGGCTCGGGCCGGACCCGCAAGCCAACGCGACTTATCGCCGGCCTCATCCCACAGGCGCACGGCGTCATCGATGTTGAGATGCGAGCGGCTCTCGACGAGCGAGAGGAGCTCATCGCGGCACGCGCCGACGCCGTACTCGACGGCGCGCTGGCCGAGAGCGTGCCGTGGACGAAGGCACTCGGCACGCGGCCCACCGAACCGCGACGGGCTGCGGCCTGGCGCAAGTCCGCGCGCGTGATCGCCGCCTACCGCGATCGTTACCGCGTCACCGACGACACGCCCCTCGGCGCGCCACCCGAGTCGGCGGTCCAGAAGATCGACGCTGCGCGGGCGCGGGCAGCCCTCGACCGAGTGCGAGTGGCCGCTGAAACCGTGGATGATGCTCACGCAGCTCGAAGCCCGTCGAGAGGTGGGCCGTCGCGGGCAATGTAGTGCCAGTGTCGACCCCAGGGGTGCGGACCCGCGAATGTCGGCGCGGCCAAGTAGCCTCAGAGCCACACGACAGTAGACTTAAACCCACATGACGACACACGGCTGAAGGAGGCGGGGCGATGGCGCGCGCTGATCTACTCCTAGACCTCGTCGAGGCCGAACGCCGCGGCGATCGGGAACGCTTCAAGGTGCTGGTTGAGTCCGTCATCGCCGAAGAACGCGCCAACCAGCATCATCTTCTCGCCGATCGGCTCTCGCAACTCATCACGACGACGGGACAGGGACCCGTCCGCGACGACCGAGCAGCAGCGATCCGCGATCTCGTGCATGAGGTCGTACCGAACCGTCGGCTGCATGAACTCGAACTTGCGCCGGTCCCGCAACGAGTCGTGACCGAACTGATCGAGGAGCAGAAGCGCGCCGAGCTTCTGCGTAGTTACGGTATTGAGCCGCGCAACCGACTTCTGCTGTCTGGCCCGCCTGGAAACGGCAAGACGAGCGTGGCGGAAGCGATCGCGGCAGAACTGATGCTTCCCTTCTACGTGATCCGCTACGAGGGAGTCATGTCGAGTTTCCTCGGCGAAACGGCCGCACGGCTGGACAACGCGTTTGAGTTCGCGCGGACCCGCCGTTGCGTGTTGTTCTTCGACGAACTGGACACCATCGCCAAGGAACGAGCAGACGAGCACGAGACCGGCGAGATCAAGCGGGTGGTTTCGACACTGCTGCTCCAAATCGACAGACTGCCACCCCACGTGATCTTCGTTGGCGCAACCAACCACGGCGAGCTGCTGGATCGGGCGGCATGGCGACGGTTCCAGATTCGGACGGAGTTGGGACCTCCTAGCCGCGCACAGGCGACGAGATTCCTCGAACGTCTTGCTGAACGCCTCGGAGGCGACCTCGGTTTCGCTCCTCGTACCCTCGCCGACAAGTTGGCCGGGGCGAGCTTCGCCGAGTTGGAAGAGTTCGCACTTGATGTGCGCCGCCGCGCGGTGCTGGAACTCCCGGATGACAACATCCGCCGGATAGTGCTAGAACGGCTTGAACACCGCCGAGGTCAGGCGGCAGGGTGACGGTTGAGCGCAAACCGCTCCTTGCGTTCGGGCCGGCGGAGGTTGTGGCGCGGCCAACCCAGACGCCGCGTGATCTTCCACGTCTGGCAAAGCCGGGCGCTGGGCGACAAGGTGAACGACTGACTCCTCAGTTCAAGGACTTGGCCGCAGCTTTCGAAGCCGAACGTGCCCGTCTGAGCGCCGACACCCCAGAGGAGATTGACCCCGCACTCGTGGTCGTATTTGATCTGGCGGGAAGCGTCAAGGACTTCCGCAACGCAATCAACCGGATCGATGGCCTGGAGTTTCTGTCGGAGCTTCTCGGGGATCAATCTGACCCCGACGACGATTTCCACATGACGGAGCGTGAAGCTGGACGGACAGACAAGCGCGTCACGCACTCGCTGTACTTGGTCATGTCCAACACCAAGGCGATCGACGAACTACTCCGGCTCTTCGCTCAATGGCAGGCCGACCCGTCCGCGTCGTTCGAGCACGGGCTAGGCAAGTTCAAGACGGCCTTCCAGCAACTGACAGCGATACGTCGGTGGGGCGCTGAGGACCGCATCCGTGAGACTGGTCTACGAGAGCGCTGGGAAGAGACTCTCAGCATGGTCGGTCAGTCAGTCAGCACCGTCCTCGTCGAAGTCGAGCTCTGGCACAGGCGTGATGCCGCCCAGCGTGCGGCTGCCGAGGCGCACGTCGAGGAAGTCATCACTTCCAGCGCCGGTCGAGTCTTGGATCGCTCGCAGATCGGAGAGATCGAGTACCACGCGCTCCTGGCTGAACTCCCGATCCAGCAGGTCCAGTCCGTGTTGACCAACGGAGCTTCGGCCATTCGGCTTCTCACGACTGATGACGTCATGTTCGTCAGCCCCTTCACCCCGATGAGCGTTGCACCAGGGACTCTTGAGCCAGTTACTCAAACCAACCTTGCTCGCAGCGACAGAGTCGAAGGCAAGCCTCGGATCGCGCTGCTCGACGGGCTGCCGTTCACCAACCACGACACGCTCCAAGGCCGGCTCTCGATCGATGACCCTGATGGGCTTGGTGAGAACTACCCCGTCGCGGCTCGCCACCACGGAACCGCCATGGCGTCACTCATCATTCACGGCGACCTCACTGATGGCGGTCCCGCGCTTGATCGTCCTCTCTACGTGCGCCCGATCCTGCAGCCCCATGAGTTCATGCCTGGGCACGAGCAGGTAGTCCCGAATCGTCTGCTCCCCGACGTCCTTCATCGTGCGATCAGACGGATTGTGAAGGGCGAGGGGAACCAGCCTGCCGCAGCGCCGAGCGTCCGGGTTGTGAACCTCTCCATAGGCGCACAGACACGAGCACTCACGCGTCGAATGAGCCCCGTTGGGCGCCTGCTGGACTGGCTCGCCCACTCGTACAATCTGCTGTTCGTCGTCAGTGCGGGTAACCACACCGACGAGTTCACGATCCCCGCCGATGCCGCGCACGACACTGACGCCGCTCGCCTGGCTGCAATGCGGGTCGGCTTCGAGACGGCGCTGCTACGCGGCATCCTTCCGCCTGGCGATGCACTGAACGCCCTCACCGTCGGTGCCACGCACTCAGACGGCCTCGGCGAGATCGCAGTTCCAGATACGGTGTGGGATATCACCAACCCGGACGCTCCCGCACACTACGGGTCGGTTGGGCCCGGTGTCGATCGGTCGGTCAAGCCGGACCTTCATCACTCCGGAGGCCGCGCCCTCTACACGCGCCCCATCGTGCTGCCCGGTCAGACTGACGTTGCCGTCGGCCTGGCTCGCACCGCCGCGACGGGACCCGGCTTGCAGGTGGCCGCTCCGGGACGCGGGGGTGCTACCAACAGCACGGTGTTCACGAACGGCACCAGTAACGCGACGGCGCTCGTCACCCGTGAAGCCAGCAGGCTGTTTGACCTCCTTGAGTCTGATAACCGCGATCCCGAAGACGCACCGCTTCCTGATCCGCAATACCACCCGCTGCTCGTGCGCGCTCTCCTTGCCCATGCAAGCAGTTGGGGCGCTTGGGAGAACAGCCTGCGCAACGATCTTGGTCTCAATGGCCAGGATGCTCGGCGGCAGTTGACGGCTCTGCTCGGCTACGGTCGCCTCGACCTCAGCAGACTCGGCGAAGCCGCGTCCAACCGAGCCGTCCTCGTCGCGGGCGGTCAAATCGCACGGAACGAGCGCCATACTTACGGATTCCCACTGCCTCCCTCGCTTCGAGCGAAAGCGGAATGGCACCGCTTCACCATCACGCTGGCATTCATGGCTCCGACGGTCGGCCAGCTCACTCGGTACCGCAGCGCGAAGGTCTACTTCAGTACACCCGACACGAGCCTCGCAGGCGGCGAGCGTTCCGATGCAGAGCACAACGCGGTTCGGAGGGGAAGCCTTCAGCACGAGATTGTGCAGGGCTCTCGCGCCATGTCTTTCGTTGATGGAGACAGCTTCCCGATTCATGTCGAGTGCATGGACGACGCCCAGCGACTCCGTGCAGGCAACACGATCCGATATGCGCTGGTTGTCTCCGCCGAGACCGCGGAGCAGACCTCCAACACCATCCATGAAGAGGTCCGTGACAGGCTACGCGCACGCGCGCGCGTCCAGGGCCGCATTCGACCGTAGACCCCGTTTTCTACCACCGTCTGGCTCGACCACTGGTGCTGGCCACAGGGCAGTGCGCGTCAAGCAGTCTCCTGCGCATCGCGGTCAGGCGGCTGGATCATCAGCACGTTCGAGATGCCGCCTTGGTTCACGCAGTCCTGGGCGAGGTCATGGACGTGCCAGTAGAAGTCCAAGTCTGCCTCGGACGCGTTAACCGTGAACTCGACTGGCGTGTACAGGTGAAGTGGGACTGAGGCTCCGTCGTAGTGATAGCCGAAGTTGTCGATCGTTGAGATGGTCAGCGGATGATCGCCAGTGAAGTCGATCCCGACGCGGATGTCGTACTCACCGCCGCCTGTCGCTTCCGCTGTCTTGCGCACCAGCGCCATGAGGTCCGCCATCGCGCATTCGATGGCTGCGGACTGGACCTGCCAGCCATCGAAGTAGCCGTCGCTGCTCATGCGGTGGCCCCCAACGGCCGCTGCGATCGTGACTGATCCATCGTGGTGAATGCTCGCCCAGGCCTCCTTCCACGCCGAGCCTTCACCTGCCGCACTGTTCACGGCCACCCATCGACGAAGGCCTGGTCGCGGGTTGTGACGGTCGACGCTCTCCAGTGGGTGAATGCCACCGCGGCCCGCGTAAAAGAGCGCAAGGCTCTCAGCCTTTGCGAGGATCTCACGGGCTTCATCGCGCGTGAGCCGACTTCCGACGCGTGGGAGGCGTGGGTGGGCAACTGCTACCAGCCAGGCGCGCGTCTCTGAATCTCGCCCGGCTGCTGCTTCCGCATACAACGTGTCCAGAACTTCGGTGGCGTGGCGGCGCTCGTCGAAGCGCGCACGGTACATCGCCTCGATCTGACGCTCCTTCATCCACACCGTGTCCGCATCGTTCCGAACGGGTGCACCGAAGTAGTCGCCCCTATAGATCAGATGCGGACCATCGACGCTGGCTGGCACCTCAACGATGACGGCACGCTCGCCTTCCGCCGAGCCCAGCCGAAACACGTTCAGGCCGAACACAGGCGGCGTGATCGCGGTGATCGCCGCGCTGCGAAGGGAGCGCTCGTACCCCTCGTCAAAGTCGCCAACGTCGGTACGCCCGGTCGCCGCCTTCTGTGACTCGTGCACGCCGAAGACGATGACGCCACCCCCACTGTTCGCCATGGCCGCAACGTCTTTCGGGAAGTCGGTCTGCGGCAATCCCTTCTGAGGTGGAAGCTCCGACTTCCAGTCCAGGTCGTCGGACTCCGTCGCACCAGCCGCGACAGCCGAATCGAGCAGTTCGTCCGTCAACGGACCGGGGCCGCGACCGAGAACGCGGTGGAGGGCAGTGAAGCTCATATGACAAGCGTAGGGATGGCCACCGACAACGCGGGGAGGGAGCAGCCCAGGTTTAGAGCTTTGCTGTCACATCTCAACGACGCTTCGCGCATCACGCGAGGCGCTGGGAGCAGGTCGGCTTCGCACCGCCGCAACGGAACCCCTGCTGCCTACCGGCTGCCTGATCATCTGTTCGAGGTCGGTCGAGCCGGCCACCAACCGGGCCTCCCCACTGTGCAGAAGCCGGTGCGGCCCGACACTCGTCGCGCTGGTGACGGGGCCGGGGACGGCACCGAGGGAGCGACCGAGTTGGTGCGCTTCCTGCGCGACCTTCATCGATCCCGATCGCGCGCCGGCCTCAACCACGACCGTTGCTGTGGACAGTGCGGCCATCAACCGTGCACGGGCGATGAACCGATGGCGGGTCGGCGTTGCGCCGGGTGCGACTTCGCTGACCAGCAGACCGTCATCAGCGACACGACCGAGCAGCTCGCTGTGGCCCGCCGGATACGCGCGATCAACTCCGTTCGCAAGGACTGCGATGGTATCGCCACCGGCCGCGAGCGCCGCGCGATGGGCAGCACCTTCGATGCCGTAGGCACCTCCGGCCACGATGATCCGCTCAGCGCAGGCGAGGTCGGAGGCAAGCTGCCCGGCCACCTGCTCGCCGTAGGATGTCGAGGCCCTCGCGCCGGTGATCGTGACGAGATCGTTGAGCGGTCGCGCGAGAAACGAGGTCATGCCACGAGTCCAGAGGACGTACGGCCGCCGGTCGCCAAGATCGTCGAGCGCGGAAGGCCAGTCTTTCTCTCCGGGAATCAGCGTGCCGGTACCGGCGCGCTCGGCTTCGACGAGGTTCTCTTCAAGTGTCCGAGTGTCTGGGCGCTGGAACTGGGCGCGCCACACTTGAGCGTCAACGGTGCTGAGCCCCGGCACCGCGTCATCACCCTCGGCGATCCGAAACAGCTCCTGTGCACCGAGCTCGCCCAGGAGGCGACCGGTGACGGCATCGTCCGGTTCGACGAGCATCGACAGCACCATCCGTGCTGTGCGCTCGTCCTGGACTATCTGGCTCAAGATCGTCATCGCCGGCTCCTCTCACTCCTACAGAGAGGTGCGCGCGGCGACGCGGGAGTCGGAGGGTTCCGTGAACGGCGACCCCGGCGTACAGTGGATGGTGAGGCAGGTTCTCCTCATATTGCGGGTCCTCCGGGACGGCCTTCGGGCACTCACACACGTTCTGCCTCCTCGACGGAGTAACACGTGTGACGAGAGGCCCGTCATGTTCCGCCTTATCTGGACGCTCAGCGTTCACACCCGCGACTATCTGCACCGCTACATGCCGAGCAACCGACTGCTCGCTGCCATCCGCACCCGCCGCGGACTCAAGTGGGGGATACCAGCGATGCTGGTCGCGCTTCCGTACATCCTGATCGGCAGCATCTGCTCTGGCGCGGCAGCCGACGGCGGCCCAGGCTGGCTCCACCTGATTGTCCTCTGGGCATGCTGGAACGCACTCAAGTTCATCATCATGGGACCCGTGAGCGTCGCTCTGCTTATCCGCGCGCGCCTGCGCGAGGCTGCGGTCCGTCGTCACCAGCGCCACGACTCGCGCGTCGAAGCGAGCCTGCGTGAGCCAGCTCTTCGTGTCTAGGCTCAACCGCCCACGGCAGTGGATGCCGTGATGCGAGAACCACAGCGCCCGCCAGGCCGGATCACGACGCCGTGGGAAGCGAGCGCTCGCCGGACAGCCTGAGGCCCCGCCCCGACCTTGATGCCGACCTCTACCAGCGTCAACCCGCTGAGGTAGAGGTCGGCTGCTTCGTGGATGCGGGAGGGATCGAACCGTCCACGGCGGATCGTCACCTCTCGCCGGGTGAGGTGGGTGGCGACCGTGCGGCGGTTCACGCCGAACACGGATGCCAGCTCCACGAGCGTTGCGCCCTCGCGGTACTGCGCTACCAGATCGTCGACCTGCTCCGGGCGAAGGAGGGTTTGAGCCATCCCAAGTGATCGCACCACTCGCCCCCTTGAGTCGGAAACGGTAGGCTCAGAGGAGCGCTGGTCGTGGTCGTAGAATCCCCGTGACCTGCGCAAAGACAAGGTTTTCAGGTGTGGGCAGGGGTTCTCAAACTCTCTACGGAGGTCCACCATTGTGATGAGTCGCGACATAGGTCTCTCTTGAGTCGCGTCATAGGTCACTTGTTGGAAGCCTCCGGCCAGCGGCCGGGGGCTTTCATCGTGTTGCGCCAGTAGGTCTTGTCGGGGTCGATCTGATTGGTGGCGAGGATCTCGCCGGTACGGGTGGCGACGACGGTGACGGTGGAGTCGTCGGCGAGCAGGAGCACTGGGGTGCCGCGGTGGTCGGCTCCGATTCCGAGGTGGTGCATGCGGCCGGCGCGGCGGAAGCTGATTTTGCCGTTGCTGTCGACGTGGTCGTGACGGACGCGGTAGTGGGTGTCGGCGGCATGCCCGGCGGGGGCGGCTTTCGGGGCGGCGGCGTAGGCCGTCGCGGGTGTTGTTCCTCGGGCGCGGTGCGGCCGCTGCTGGTTGTAGTGGTCACGGAACACGTCGAGCTGCGCCTGCAGTTCGCTGATCGTCGCAGCTCGAGGTCGGGCGCTGAGCCAGCGTTTGAGGGTCTGGTGGAACCGCTCGATCTTGCCTTGGGTCTGCGGGTGGTTGGGCGCTCCGTTCTTCTGAACGATGTTCAACGCGGCGAGGACGTATTCGAACTCGTTGCGGGCGTGCGCGTGACGGGCGGTGTAGACGCGGCCGTTATCGGTGAGCGTCGACGCCGGCGGTCCATAGAGGTCAATGGACGCCAAGAAGGTGTCTACGACGGTGCGGCCGGTGACGGGGTGATGGGTGGTGCAGGACAGCAGCAGCCGGGAGTAGTCATCGAGCCAGTTCAGGATCTCCACGTCGGTGCCATCAACGAGGCGCCAGTGAGTGAAGTCGGACTGCCAGGTCTCGTTCGGCTGGGTCGCTTCGAACCGCACGTACGAACTGCGCGGGCGTTTGCGGGGTTCCGGGGCGATCAGCCCGGCCGCGTGCAGGATCCGGCGGATCGTCGAGGTCGACGGTGCCCGCAACCCCTCCTGATGCAGGTGCCAGGCGATCGTGACCGGTCCGGCATCGGTGCCCGTCGCGGTCAACGCGACCCGCAACTGCACGATCCGGTCCCGAACCCGATCGGTGGCCGCGTGCGGTGAGGACTTCGGCGCACGGGAACGCGCCTCCAACCCGTCCAGACCCTCGTCCCGGTAGCGGGCGAGCAGCCGATGCAGATGCCGCCGCGAGATCCCGAACTCCTCCGCCGCCTCGGTCACGCTGAGCTGCCCGGCGACGATCTTCAACGTATCAAAGGTGCGACGGTGCTCGGGTTCCTTCAGGTATGCTGAAGGTGTGTTCCGTCATCCCCTCTCCCTGTTCCGTACCCTGGCCATCCTCGAGGCGATTTCGTGGACCCTGCTCATCGCAGCTCTCATCATTCGGGCCGTGAATCCCGAGCTGGCGCTCGCCGTGACGATCGGTGGCGGCATCCATGGCTTCGTCTTTCTGTCCTACGGCGCCACGGTGATCCTCGTAGCGCTGAACAACAGATGGCGCGCATGGCCGACGGTTGTCGGTCTCGTCAGTGCGATAGTTCCGTACGCGACGATCCCCACCGAGATCTGGCTGCACAGGCGTGGTTCGCTGGTCGGGCAGTGGCGCCTCGAGCAGACCGACGACCCGCGTGATCAGGCCTGGTATGACCGCGCGCTGCGCTGGTTCCTGCGCCGTCCATGGGCGCTCGGCATCCTCATCGCCGCCGCGGTCGTCGTGCTCTACGTGAGCCTGCTGATCATCGGCCCGCCGGGCGGGAAGGGCTGAGGCTGGCCCGCGCCGCAGCCGAGGGGTCAGCCGAGTTCGTGCATGACGAACGCGAGCAGGAATCCGAGAGTCACCCATAGCCCCGTCAGGAGGTGAAGGCGCTCAAATGCTTCCGGGATCATCGTGTTTGCGACCATGGCGAGCAGAGCTCCCGCCGCGACGCTGGTAATGATTGCGATGAGTTCGGGCGGCGCGGTCTGGAGGGCCAGGTATCCAACCACGGCTGCGAGAACGGATGCGGCAGTGATGCCACCCCACAGGAGAGCCACCGTGCGTCCGCGGCTCCCATCCTGTTTGAAGGCCGCCGTGGACGAGAGCCCCTCGGGGATGTTGCTGATGGCGATCGCGGCGACGATCGGGATGCTGAGGCCTCCTGTTTGCAGCACCGAGAGTCCCATAACGACGGACTCGGGGATTCCGTCGATGAGCGATCCGATCGCGATCGCCGCGCCGCCGCCTGAGAGTGCAGCTTTCCCGTTCCCGCGGCGCTTGGCGATGTTGCGGGAGTCGGTTGCAGCGGGCTTGGGGCGCGAGACGAGCCAGTCGGCGACGATGTAGACGACCGCGCCGCCGAGGAACCCGGCAGCGGTCGGCACGATCCCGCCGCCGTCAGCGGCTTCAGCCACGAGCTCGAACGCGAGCGTCGAGATCAGCACGCCCGCTCCGAACGCCATGACCGCCAGGACGACCAGCCGCGGCGCCTTGACGAACCACGCGACGCCGGCGCCGACGAACAGTGCGCCGCCGCCGATCAGGCCGCTCAGCGCGGCTAGCCACACTCCCACGCGGCAAGCCTACGGATGCCGGTCGCTGAGGTGCGGCATCCGTGCGTGTGTCAGCTGCCGCCCGAGAGGATGCCGACCAGGCCCGAGACGACCAAGTACACGCCGACCCCGGCGACGACGACCCAGATCGTGATGCGCGCGGGGGTGATCTTGTTCTTGTCGTCGCCTGATCCGCCGCCGAGAAGGCTCATCCGCACAGGATATCCGCCGCCCACGATCGCGGCGGGGACATACGGCGAGTGCGCCGGTGCTCAGCCCGAGGAATTCGTAGCTTGTCGTTCGCGCGCCTCGCGTCGAGCGAACCAGCGAGCGATCGGGACATCGGTGGACGAGTGGGCGATGATCGAGAGCGAGATCGCCACGACGATGATGTGGAACAGGTGCGCGGAGTCCGGGTGTCCGCCCTCGAGCACGAGGAGCCCGTACAGGACCGACGCGAATCCCTTCGGGCCGAACCACGCAGCTGTCGCTCGCTCTTCCCAGGGCAGCTTGCTTCCGATGAGCGCAGTCTCGACGGCGACGGGCCGGGCCACCACGAGCGTGAGAACGGCGAAGAGGTACCCCCAGCCGTTGACGTCCGCGAGCAGCGCGGGCGAGATCAGTGCGCCGAACACGAACAGGGCGAGCAGCTTCACGATCTCGGCTGCGTAATCGCCGAACTCGATGAAGGCGTCTCGCACCTCGGGCATGGCGCTCGCGATCGTGATTCCTGCAGAGAACGCCGCAAGGTAGAGGTTTGCTCCCGTCAGCGAACTGACGCCGAAGATGATGCACGCAATCGCGACGGGAGTCAGCGCCGCGTAAAGCGGGGTCGCCCGCAGGAAATTGATCCGGATCAGCAGGTTCACCACGAGGGGTACCGCAACGCCGAGCGCGACCCGGCCGACGAGCTCCAGCGCAAGCGCCCCATACTCCGTCTGGGTTCCGTCGACGATCGCCAGGAACACGAGCACCGCCGGCAGCGCGAGACCGTCGTTCAGCCCCGACTCGACGCTCAGCAGGTGCCGGATGCGCCAGGGAATCTCCTCGCGTCCGACGATCGCCGAGGAAAGCACGGGGTCAGTCGGAGCGAGAACGGCGGCGACCCAGCATCCCCTCGCCCAGCAGGAACCCCGCGATGAGGAAGAGCACCGCCGTGGAGAGCACCGTGCGGTGGGCGATCCCGGAGATGAGGATGGCAAGCAGCAGCACGACCCCGAACGCGATGACCATGCATCCACGCTGTCGTCAGAGAGCGGGTTTCGCCACGGTCTTGACCCGGCTCTAGGCTCAGACCATGTCCGATCACCTTCCCGCCCGCAGCCGGCTCGTCCACGATGCGATCCGGGCGGCGGGGATCCCCGGCGACATCGTTGTGCTGCCGGATGCCGCCTCCACGGCCGCCCTCGCCGCTGAGGCGCTCGGAGTCGAGGTGGGGGCTATTGCCAACAGCCTTGTCTTCTGGTCCGACGGCGAGCCGCTACTCGTGATGACCAGCGGCGCCCACCGCGTCGATACGAAAGCGTTGGCTACCCGGCTCGGTCGGACCTCGATCATCCGAGCCACGCCCGACCAGGTGCGTCAGGCGACGGGCCAGGCGATCGGCGGGGTCGCGCCGACGGGGCATCCGGCGCCGCTGGTGACGATCGTGGACGAAGACCTCGCCGCGTTCCCCGAGATCTGGGCAGCCGGCGGCACACCGCACACGGTGTTTCCGCTGACGTTCCCGCAGTTGGTCGATCTCACCGGCGGAACGGTCATCAGCGTCGTCTGATCACGACCCTGGCACGCCGCTCTCAGCCGAACAGGGCGTGAGCGATCGTGTAGATCACCAGGCCCGCAAGCGCGCCGACGATCGTGCCGTTGAGGCGGATGTACTGCAGGTCTCGCCCCACCATGAGTTCGATCTTCTCGGTCGTCTCGGCGGGGTCCCACCGCTCCACCGTGTCGGTGATGAGGGATGCGATGTCGTGCCGATACCGGTCGACGAGGAAGACCGCGGCATCCGTCACCCAGGTGTCGACGCGGCGTTGCAACTCGGGTTCGCGCGCGAGTCGCTCACCGATATCGCGCAGTGCACTGTCGATCTGGGTGCGCAGGCCGCTTCGCGGATCAGCCAGGGCATCGAGGAGCCCGGTCTTCGCAGTGCTCCAGGCGTGCGTGGCAAGGTCGCGGACACGCGGGCTGTCGAAGACGGCGAGCTTCGCGTCCTCGAACCGCCCGATCGTCTGCGGGTCGTGCTGCATGCTCTCTGACAGGCGGGCGAGGTACGCCGTGATCGCGGCGCGCGCGGGATGATCGGGATTCGTCCGTACCGCCCGCACGAAGGTGACGGCCTCGGAATAGACGGTCTCGTCGACGAGGCGCGCGGCGATGCTCGGCACCCACGAGGGAAGGCGCCCCGAGACGAGGCCCGTGAAGGCATCCCGGTTGTTGGCGAGCCACTCGTCGATGTTCTCGGCGGCGAGATCCACGGCGGTGCGGTGGGCGTCGGCGTCGACGATGCGGCCGAGCCATTCGCCGATCGCCGGCGACCATTCCGGCACGATGAGGTGCTCGCGCGCGAGGGCTGTGATGACCTCCTGCGCGTCGTCGTCGCTGAGCGCACGAAGGACGCCGGATCCCATGGCAGCCGCCTCCGAGCCGACGCGCGCCGCGTGGTCGGGATCGCTTAGCCAGGCACCGAGGCGGGCGGCGATGGAGGTCGATTCGAGCTTCGTGCGCACGACGTCCGCCGCGAGGAAGTTCGTCTCGACGAACTCTCCGAGCGACTGGCCGATCTCGTCCTTACGGCGGGGGATGATCGCGGTATGGGGAATGGGGATTCCCAACGGATGCCGAAACAGTGCTGTCACGGCGAACCAATCCGCGAGAGCTCCGACCATGCCGCCCTCGGCTGCCGCGCGCAGGTACGCGAGCGCGGGGACCTGCTGCTGGCCGATGAACCCGACGAGGAACAGGGCCGCCATGAGCAGCAGTGCGCCGAGGGCCACGGACTTCATCGTGCGCAGGCCCCGCCGACGCTCCTGGTCAGCGGGGCTCAGCGAAGCGGTCGGCGTGTGAGCCATCTCCACATCTTCACACGGCGCACTCTTTCGACGCGGAGTTGCGTGAGCAGATCAGGTAGCCATCTGATCGAGCGGGAACCGAAGGGTCGCTGCAACCGGTGACCCGGCGATCATGTCGTCACCTCGGGCGGCGCGTACCGTGCCTCCCGTGCGCAGGACGCGGGCCGCGATCTCGTCGACCAGAACCGTTGAATCCGGCCCAGGCGTTTCCGCTCGCTCAAGGCGGCCTCTGTCATCGATCGTGCCTTCCGTCTCGGATTCGAGATCGAACAGCAGCTCATCGATGGCGGCGTTCGAGGCGGCAACGGCGACGTCATCGAGGCTGGTGGTGGCCAGCCCCTGAGCCTCGAGTGATCCGAACCGCTCCCGCCAGGCTGCGAGGACGTCCTCTTCGTGCCGGTCGAGAATGCTGCGTGCTCGTTCTTCGAGGTCGTCGTCGCCGAGGGAGTCCGGGTGCGCATCGATCGCGGGCTCGAGGAGTGCTGGATGCGTGTTGACGGCGCGGTACGCGGGCTCGAGGTCTGTCGAAACGCACAGGATGACGGGGACGTCCCGCGGCACGATGCGGACCACCTCGTCTTGCACGACCCGGCAGAAGCGCTCACGCTCGAGCCTGTCGCCGGTCGAGCCCTGCGGCCGCGGGAAGTCGGCATGGCCGCCGTTATCTGCCTCTTCGAGAATCAGCCCGTGATCACTCGGCAACGAAAGGTCGCGCTCGGCGAGCCCGTGATCGGCGCCGAATTCGGTCAGGCGAGCTCCGCCCCGGGAGATCTGCACCACGAAGGCGCGACGCGGGAAAGTGACAGCGCGAAGCAGCGGTCCGGTGTCGAACCGGTCCGAGACAGTCGCCCTCGCGGTGAGCCGGTTGGCCAGTCGGAAGGTCTCAAGCCGCTCGGCCGACGCGAGCAGCACGAGAGAGCGCGACTGGTGCGTCCAGAAGTCATCGTCGTCGAGGACGGAACGCAGTCGGGCGATCGCTGCCTCTCGCTCGGGGCGCCCGACACTCGTTTCTTTGGCCTGGCGGTCGGCGTCATCGATCAGGTCGCGAAGCTGGAGGCGGATGCGTTCGTGGTCGGCCGGGACCGGTGATGAGGGCAGCGAGATGGTGATGCTCGGGATGCCGCGCATCTCGACGAGCTCGAGGAGGTGGTCGGTCTGGGGAATGTCTGCGGGCAACATGCGCGCGACGATACGTCGCCGCATCGGCGTGCGCGACGCCCTTGCATCGAGAAAGTGGACTCGCTAGGGGATCAGCCGACCGGGCCGAGCCATGCCGTGGCGACGGTGGAGTGGGCCGATTCCGGGTCGGACGGGTGGAACATCCCGGCGAGCACATCGCGGTACAGCCGGCTGAGCTCACTGCCGGCGAAGTAGCTCGACCCGCCAGCCACGAGAATCGCGTCATCGACGACCGCCTTGGCCATCGTGACGGCGCGGTGCTTCACGCCCGACAGGAGCGAGAACCACCGCGGCCCGTGGTCGACGAGGGTGTCGATGTCACGGCTGAGCGTCTCCAGCTGCGGGGGCAGCGCGTCGTAGGCGAGGGCCATATCGGCGATCCGCCACCGGATGTCGGGATCCTGGCTGTAAGTCAGCCCCGTCTTCTTCGAGCGGCGCGTCCCGACGGTTGCGACAGCGACATCCAGCGCCCGCCGCGCGATTCCGGTGTAGACCGAGGCCAGCAGGATCTCGAAGACGCTGAAGATGCCGAACACGATCGGGTCAGGGTTCGGCCCCGGTGGGATACGGCGCACGACACGGTCTGCCGCGGCCGTCGCGCCTCGCAGCTGTGTCGTGCGGGACTGTGTGGCGCGCATGCCGAGCGTGTTCCAGTCATCGCGGGTGGCGATTCGCCCGGCATCCTCTTCGGACCGGGGGACGAAGGCATAGACCATCGTCGGGCCGTCGGGGGAGGTGGTATCCAGCCCGTGGAGGCCGAGCTGTGTCCAGACCGGTGCCAGGGAGGTGAAGATCTTCGTGCCGGTGAAGGCATACGAGCCGTCGGGCTGCGGCGCGGCCTCAGTGTCACTACCGAAGAGCACGAGATCGTTGCCCGCTTCGCTGATGCCGAATGCAAAGATCTCGCCGGCTACCGCGCCTTCGAGAACGAAGCGCAGATCGTCGACCCCGCGATCGGCAAGCGCCTTCGCGACACCCGTCCACACCAGGTGCATATTGATCGCGAGCGCCGTAGCCGGTGCCGCGGTGGCCAGGCGCTGCTGCAGCAGCGAGACCTCGGCGAGGCCGAGGCCCGCCCCTCCGATCTCCGTCGGGGCGAACAGCGCGAGGTATCCGGCATCCGTCAGATCTGCCAGGTCATCATGCGGGAAGGTGTTGTCGCTATCGTGCTGTGCGGCGCGCTCACGGAACCGCTCGAGCAGCGCATCGGGCAGTACGGATGCCGGGTCGAAGGTGGTCGTCGTCGTCATGCCAGTGCCTCCCACAGCTGCCGCATCGTCTCCTCCGGCGCGTCGCGGTGCGGGGAATGCCCGGCTCCCTCGACGACCGACATCGTGATCGAGGGCCGCGTCAGGAGCTGCTCGACGATGTCGCCGCGAAAGAGCGCATAGACCGCGGGGTCACCGGCGATGATGTGGATGGGCATATCCAGCGACAACGTGGGAAGCCGCACATCCCATTCCTCGTTCTGTTCGCTCGTCTGCTCGACAGCCCAGCGGCTCACGTCCTGGATGCCTTGCACCTTCAGTTCGATATCCAGCGGATGCCACGACGGATGCTCAGCGCGCACCGCCTCGGCGCTCGGGTCGTCGAACTGCCGCTGCTGACTCTCGCGGATCTCGTAACGGGCCGGCTCATCGAGCTGGATCGCGGGATCGACGAGCACGAGGCGGTCAGTCCAATCCGGGACCGACGCTGCAGCAACGACTGCTGCCGTGCCGCCCAGCGAATGACCGATAACCAGATCCCAGGGCGTCTCATCCTGCGGGCGGCAGGCCGCCAGATCGGCGGCATAGGCCCCGATCGTGTAATCCAGCGCCCGCGGGGCGCGCCCGTGTCCACGAAGATCGACGGCCTCGGCAAACCAGCCGCGCTCGCTCAGCTCTACGCCGAAACGCCACATGAGGGCGCCCGTGGATCCCAGACCGTGGACGAGCAGTGCTCGGCGGGAGGATGACGGGTCACCCCACCCGTGGCGGGGCAGAACAAGGGGACTGGTCATGGTTTCGGCATCCTCTCAGCGCGTGCGCGGTCCGTACGTGCCGACGGGAATGATCGTGCCGTCGGGGGCTCGCATCCCGAACCCGAAAGTCCGATCCAGCGCGATGTGAAGCAGCCAGCCCATGCCGCACCAGAACAGCGGCAGTCCGACCTCCCGCATCTCCCACAGGTATGCCATGGAGCCGCCGACGAAGAACAGCAGAGCGGGAATCCACGCCTGATGCAACCAGTTGTAGAACGCGACGCGCTCGGGGCGCAGGATGCCGCGCTGGTCGCCGAACGCTCCGATCAGGGCGATGTCGGGGAGCACCGCGAACACGATGATGATCCCGGCAGTCACCCACCCGTGACCAATGCTCTCGAAGACCGCGACGATCAGCAGCGCAATGGCAAGAAGAGTCCAGGCGAGCCGGGTGTAGGTCACGGGTTCATCGTAGGCGCGCGCGGTGAACGCGCGGGTCAGGTGATCGTGGGAACGGGCTCGGTATCGGGGATGGGGCTCGGATCCCGGTCGCGCAGGTCGGGGAAGCCACGGACGAACACGATCGCCACGATCGCGCCGGTGGCGGCGAACAGTGCTGCGGCGAGGTAGGCGCCCTGGGGGCCCGCGCCGTCGACGAGGAAACCCGCGACTGCCGAACCTGCGGCCGCACCGATGAGCTGTCCGGTTCCAATCCAGCCGTAGGCCTCGGCGGTCTCGCTGAACTTGACGCTCGCAGATGTCATCGCGAAGATCACTGCGAGTGCTGGCGCTACACCGAGTCCCGCGACGGCGAGTGTCGCGCCCAGCCACCAGGCGTTGAGCGAGATCATCGTGAGGCTGAGTCCTGCCGCAACGATCAGCATCCGTCTGGCCGTCGCCCATGGTCCGATCGGGATATGCCCGAAGGAGAGACCGCCGGCGAGGCTTCCGATGGCGAAGACGGCAAGCACAAGGCCCGCCTCGATCCCCTCGTGTCCGAAGGTGGCGACCACGCCGACCTCGACGGCGGCACAGGCACCGATCAAGAGGAAGCCGACGACCGTTGCCAGCAGCACCGCGGGCTTGCCGAGCACCTTTCCGAAGCTGCGCCGACTGCGAGGGATGCGCACCCGGCCGACCTCGGGGGAGAGGATGAACCACGCGCCGCCGCCCAGCAGCACGATGACGATGAGCGCGAGGGCTTGGACCGTGCCGATCTGCGTCGCGACGAACGTGATGAGCACGGGAGCGACGACCCAGATGATCTCCTGCAGCGAGGCATCCAGCGAGTACAGGGGAGTCACCTGTCGCGAGTTGACCATCTTGGGGTAGATCGTTCGAACCGCTGCCTGCACCGGCGGGGTGGAGAGGCCCGCGACGAGCCCCAGCACCATATAGGCCGGAAGCGGGAGGGTGAAGGCCGCGATGCCCGCGATGGCGGCAGCGCAGATCGCGAGAGTCACGGTGAGGACCCGCCGCATGCCCCACAGGCCCATCCACCGGCTCGTGATCGGACCCGCAACCGCCTGCCCGACAGAGGTCGCAGCCAGCACGAGCCCTGCAGACCCGTAGGAGCCGGTGACCTGCTCGATGTGCAGCAGGATCGCCAGGCT
Source organism: Microbacterium sp. UBA1097 (assembly GCF_002313585.1). Taxonomy (NCBI): domain Bacteria; kingdom Bacillati; phylum Actinomycetota; class Actinomycetes; order Micrococcales; family Microbacteriaceae; genus Microbacterium; species Microbacterium sp. UBA1097. The sequence continues at coordinate 28,810 of NZ_DCBW01000062.1, forward strand.
CGTCATCCCGTTCGGGAACCGCGCCGTCAGCTGCGCAGCGATGATGCGCGCGACCCCCGGAGTGCGCAGCAGTTCTCCATAACCCGCCACCTTCCCACGATAGTCGTGCCGAATCGGTTCGGCGATATCGGCACGGAGGCAGGCTGAGTCGCAACGGATGCCGTGACCGTCGGACTGACACGCCGCGACACGCCGCGACACGCCGGGACCGCAATCCACAGGCGAATTCGATGTCGGTGGATCGTCGTAGCCTCGCGCTGTGGAGGGATGCCTGATGGAGGCATCTGGACCCGCGTGATTTCAGGCTTCTCCCAGGTTTCGCGGACTCGTCGATCTGTGGATGAAACGGTGGACAAATCGCGTTGTATCTGAGGAGAGCGGTGGAAAACTACACGAATGTAACTACTACCCCTTGTGGTGCTATCTGATGTCGGCACCCATATGTAGTATTGGACTCCCGGTGGGGGAGCTGCCGGTTCGACGAAGGATTTTGAGGGGACAACGGATCTAACATGGCGATCACGGTCTACACCAAGCCCGCCTGCGTGCAGTGCACTGCTACCTACCGCGCGCTGGACTCCAAGGGCATCGACTACAACGTTCTCGACCTCTCGCAGGACCCCGCGGCCCTCGAGCAGGTCAAGGCGCTGGGCTACCTCCAGGCCCCCGTCGTCATCACCGACGAGGACCACTGGTCGGGCTTCCGTCCCGACAAGATCGACGAGCTCGCGTCGCGCCTCGCCTGAGCCATGAGCACGGCGATCGCGACAGAGACGCCGTTGCTCGTGTACTTCTCGAGCGTTTCGCAGAACACGGCGCGCTTCATCGAGAAGTTGGGACTGCGCGCAGAGCGCATCCCGCTCTTCGCATCCGAGCCGATGCTCCTCGTGGATGAGCCCTTCGTCCTGGTGACCCCCACCTACGGGGGAGGCCAGGGCCGGGACGAGGAGCGGGGTGCGGTCCCCAAGCAAGTCATCCGGTTCCTCAACGTCGAGCAGAACCGAACCCTCATCCGCGGTGTCATCGCCGCGGGAAACACCAACTTCGGCGACGCTTTCTGCGCAGCCGGCGACATCATCAGCCGCAAGTGTCACGTGCCGCACTTGTACCGGCTCGAACTGTTCGGCACGTCAGAAGACGTCACACGCGTAAGCGAAGGATTGGAACGATGGTGGAAGCTGCAGTGACAGACACGGCATTTAAGACCGAGACCCGATTTGACGGGCTGGACTATCACGCGCTCAACGCGATGCTGAATCTGTACGGTCCGGACGGGAAGATCCAGTTCGACGCCGACAAGCGCGCTGCGCGGGAGTACTTCCTGCAGCACGTCAACCAGAACACCGTCTTCTTCCACTCGCTGAAGGAGAAGCTCGACTACCTGGTCGACAAGCAGTACTACGAGCCCGCCGTGCTCGAGAAGTACTCGTTCGATTTCATCTCGTCGCTGCACGACCACGCGTTCGAGAAGAAGTTCCGCTTCGAAACCTTCCTCGGCGCGTTCAAGTACTACACGAGCTACACGCTCAAGACCTTCGACGGAAAGCGCTACCTCGAGCGCTTCGAGGACCGCGTCGTGATGACCGCGCTCGGCCTTGCCGACGGCGACGAGGCTCTGGCCACCCAGCTGGTAGACGAGATCATCTCGGGCCGTTTCCAGCCTGCGACCCCGACGTTCCTGAACACCGGCAAGGCCCAGCGCGGTGAGCTCGTCTCGTGCTTCCTGCTGCGCATCGAAGACAACATGGAGTCGATCGCCCGCGGCATCAACTCCGCGCTGCAACTGAGCAAGCGCGGCGGCGGAGTCGCCCTGCTGCTCTCGAACATCCGCGAGGCGGGTGCGCCGATCAAGCAGATCGAGAATCAGTCCAGCGGCATCATCCCCGTCATGAAGCTTCTCGAAGACAGCTTCAGCTACGCCAACCAGCTTGGTGCCCGTCAGGGAGCGGGCGCGGTCTACCTGTCTGCTCACCACCCCGACATCCTGAAGTTCCTCGACACCAAGCGCGAGAACGCCGACGAGAAGATCCGCATCAAGACGCTGTCGCTCGGGGTCGTCGTTCCCGACATCACGTTCGAGCTGGCCAAGAACGGCGAGGACATGTACCTCTTCTCGCCGTACGACGTCGAGCGCGTCTACGGCGTGCCGTTCGGCGACATCTCGGTCACCGAGAAGTACCGCGAGATGGTCGATGACCCGCGCATCAAGAAGAGCAAGATCAACGCGCGTGAGTTCTTCCAGACGCTCGCCGAGATCCAGTTCGAGTCGGGCTACCCGTACATCATGTTCGAGGACACCGTGAACCGGGCCAATCCCATCAAGGGCCGGATCAACATGTCGAACCTGTGCTCCGAGATTCTGCAGGTCAACACCCCGACGACCTACAACGAGGACCTCTCGTACGACCAGATCGGCAAGGACATCTCCTGCAACCTCGGGTCGATGAACATCGCGCTGGCGATGGATGGCGGCGACCTGGGTCGCACGGTGGACACCGCCATCCGTGCGCTGACCGCAGTCAGCGACCAGAGCCACATCTCGTCGGTGCGTTCGATCGAGGATGGCAACGACCGCTCCCACGCGATCGGCCTCGGCCAGATGAACCTGCACGGCTACCTCGCTCGCGAGCACGTCCACTACGGCTCCGAAGAGGGCATCGACTTCACGAACATCTACTTCTACACGGTGCTGTTCCACGCACTGCGGGCCTCGAACAAGCTCGCCATCGAGCGGGGGACGGCTTTCGAAGGCTTCGCCGACTCGACCTACGCGTCGGGGGAGTTCTTCGACAAGTACACCGAGCAGGAGTGGGTGCCCCAGACCGAGCGGGTGCGCGAGCTGTTCGCCGGCCACCACATTCCCACGCAGGATGACTGGCGTGAGCTGAAGGCGTCGGTGCAGGCGCACGGCATCTACAACCAGAACCTGCAGGCCGTGCCCCCGACAGGCTCGATCTCGTACATCAACAACTCGACGAGCTCGATCCACCCGATCGCCTCGAAGATCGAGATCCGCAAGGAAGGCAAGCTCGGCCGCGTCTACTACCCGGCGCCGTTCATGACCAATGACAACCTGGAGTACTACCAGGATGCCTACGAGATCGGTTACGAGAAGGTCATCGACACCTACGCCGCTGCCACGCAGCACGTCGACCAGGGCCTGTCTCTGACGTTGTTCTTCAAGGACACCGCGACCACTCGTGACATCAACCGGGCACAGATCTACGCCTGGAAGAAGGGCATCAAGACCATTTACTACATCCGTCTGCGTCAGATGGCCCTCGAGGGCACGACCGTCGATGGCTGCGTCTCGTGCATGCTCTAGTTCTTCTGGATCGGTGAGAGGACACTGATGATGGAGGGCGGGTGGCAGCCGTTCATGGGTCACGTCTACGGCGTTCGCCTGCTGGGTGACGTGGAGTACCGCTACGTAGGCCTCACAACGAAGACGCTCGTGCGGCGGAAGTCCGAACACTTCAAGCTCGCCGCCAGAGGGCGGAAGACGGCCTTTGCGGATTGGCTGCGCAAGCAGCCGGATCGCGAGATGGTTCACTTCCAGTCGCTTGAGCTTGTCCTCAGCGACCTCGAAGACTTGAGTCGGGCCGAACAGGATTGGATTCGCATGCTGCGCGAGGAGGGTCATCGGCTCCTCAACCTCAACGATGGCGGGCGTGGCAATCATGGCTATCGGTGGACAGCCGAACAGAGGGCGGCGGCCTCCGAACGATCGCGCGGTCGCCGAAATCCGAGCTATCTCAGCGGTCCTGATCATCCACGATGGGGGGCGTCGCACTCGGACGAGCAGAAAGCTCTGTGGTCTGAGCAGCGGAAGGGCATGAATGCGGGGCCGCTGAACCCGAACTACGGAAAATTCGGAAGCGATCACCCGTCGTTCGGCCACACGATGTCGCCGGAGTCGCGCAGGCGGCTCTCGGAGATGCGGCGTGGCCCGTTGAACCCGAACTATGGGAAGACCGCGAGTGAGGAAACGCGCGCAAAACGATCTGCAGCACTCAAAGGGCGGCCCATGCCCTCCAGCGTGCGAAGCGCGCACACCAGGTACCACACCAACAAGGGCGTGGTTAAAGAATCGTGTCAACATTGCCGGGACGACGCTGATCGTACGGCTGAGCAAGGAGAGAGTCGTGGCTGAGAAGCTGAAGCTGATCGATCATGTCCAGGCGATCAACTGGAACCGTATCCAGGACGAGAAGGATGTCGAGGTCTGGAACCGTCTCGTGAACAACTTCTGGTTGCCCGAGAAGGTGCCCCTCTCCAACGACGTGCAGTCGTGGAACACGCTCACGCCCGAGGAGCAGACCCTCACGATGCGGGTGTTCACCGGTCTCACGCTCCTGGACACGATCCAGGGCACGGTCGGCGCTGTGTCGCTGATTCCCGACGCGATCACGCCGCACGAAGAGGCGGTGTACACGAACATCGCGTTCATGGAGTCGGTGCACGCGAAGAGCTACTCGTCGATCTTCTCGACGCTGTGCTCGACGAAGGAGATCGACGAGGCGTTCCGCTGGTCTGTCGAGAACCCGAACCTGCAGCGCAAGGCGCAGATCGTCATGGAGTACTACCGGGGCGACGAGCCGCTCAAGCGCAAGGTCGCTTCGACCCTGCTGGAGTCGTTCCTGTTCTACTCGGGCTTCTACCTGCCCATGCACTGGTCGAGCCGTGCGAAGCTCACCAACACTGCCGACCTCATCCGCCTCATCATTCGTGACGAGGCAGTGCACGGGTACTACATCGGCTACAAGTTCCAGAAGGGGCTCGAGCGGGTCGACGAAGCCAAGCGTCAGGACATCAAGGACTACACGTTCTCGCTGCTGTACGAGCTCTACGACAACGAGGTGCAGTACACGCAGGACCTCTACGACGGCGTCGGCCTGACCGAAGACGTGAAGAAGTTCCTGCACTACAACGCGAACAAGGCGCTCATGAACCTCGGCTACGAGGCGATGTTCCCCGAGTCGGTCACGAACGTGAACCCCGCGATCCTGTCGGCCCTGTCGCCGAACGCCGACGAGAACCACGACTTCTTCTCGGGGTCGGGCTCCTCGTACGTCATCGGCAAGGCTGTCGCGACCGAGGACGAGGACTGGGACTTCTAGATCCGGCTGTGGAGAAACGGTGATGTCCACAGATCCTGCGTCGGCGTCTGACGACGTCGCAGGCGCGGCATACCGTGAAGCTCACGCCGCATCGGAAGGGGACGAGATGGCACAGCAGATGACCGACAGTGTGGCCGCCGAGGAGCGGGCGCGTGAGCAGGCCATGGGTGAGGTGTCGGATGTGCTGACGAACCTCGACTATGCGCTCGAGCGCGCGCGTAAGGCGCTCGAGCGCATCCGCAAATCGGGTGCTCACCCGAACGCAGAGGCAGCCACGAAGGATCTGGTTGACGCACTCCAGGCCGAGCGCAAGCGGTTCGTTCAGCAGACCTACTTCAGCGTGCCGAACAAGACTCGGATGTTCTGAGCGGTGGCGGATGCGGTCCGCAGCGGCGCGGAGCTTCAGCGAGCACTTACCGAGTTCGTGCGTCGATGGTCGGGGTATTCCGGCTCGGAGCGGGCAGAGGCTCAGACCTTTCTGAACGAGTTGTTCGCTGCGTACGGCTCGGATCGCCAGTCCGTTGGTGCGCGGTTCGAAGATTTTCGCAGTTCTGCGGGCTTCATGGACCTGCACTGGCCGGGCATCATGATCGTCGAGATGAAGGCTCCCGGCATCGCCCTGGAGAAAGCCGCCGATCAACGCGATCGGTACTGGCGCGAGTCGAGTGATCCCGCCACCGACACGCCGGCTGCCCGGTGGGTCGTGCTCTGCAACTTCCAGGAGTTCGAAATCTGGGAGCCGGGTCGTTTCCCGAACCGACCGCGTTCGCGGTTCACGCTCGCGGAGCTTCCCGAGCACTACGACGCCCTGCTGTTCCTCCAAAACGAGTCGTTGGAGCCGGTCTTCAGCGAGCATCGACGTGAACTGACCGAGGATGCCGCGCGTCACGTCGCAGAGCTCTATCGCTCGATGCTCGACCGATCGGCGGCCCCGGTCGATGAGATCCAGCGCTTCACCATGCAGTTGGTCTGGTGTCTCTTCGCTGAAGATCTCGGGATGCTCGAGGGGTATCCGCTGCAGGCGACCGTCGAGGCGCTGCTCAAGGAAGACGATCCCGACTCCGCGAAGGAGATCGGCTATCTTTTCCAGCTGCTCAATCAAAAAGGCGACCACAACCGGAAGGGTCGCTTCGCGGGTACGCGATACGTCAACGGTGACCTGTTCGCCAGGCCTGCCGCCGTCTACCTTGATCGAGCGGAACTTCTTCATCTGAAGCAGGCCGCCGAGTTCAACTGGCGCGAGGTCAACCCGACAATCTTCGGTTCGCTCCTCGAAGGAGTGCTCGGCGATGACCGCCGCTCCGAGATCGGCGCGCACTACACGCACGAGGCCGACATCATGAAGATCGTTGCGCCGACGATCGTGCGCCCCTGGCGTGAGCGGATCGAGACGACCGCGTCGGTGACGGAGGCGGTCGCGCTTCTGGACGAGCTATGCGCCTTCCGCGTTCTTGATCCCGCCTGCGGGTGCGGCAACTTCTTGTACGTCGCGTATCGCGAGCTGCGCGGACTCGAATTCGATCTCAAGCAGCGCATCAATCGCCTCGCCGCCGAAACCGGTGCCCCGCCTCCCACCGGCACGCTGCCCTTCTACCCGCTGTCGAACCTCTTCGGCATCGACATCGAGCGGGTCGCCGTCATGATCGCGAGGGTCACGCTCTGGATGGGGCACCGGCAGATGATCGAACGGTACGGCGAGGCTGAGCCCGTGCTGCCGCTCGTCGACCTCTCCCGCATCGCGCAGGCCGACGCGCTGCAGACCGACTGGCCCGAGGTGGATGCGATCATCGGCAACCCGCCGTTTCTGGGAGCTAAGCTCTTACGCCCCAGCCTTGGTGACGACTACGTGGATTGGCTCGTCCGTCAGTTCGGCGTTGGGGTCAAGGATCTCTGCGTGTACTGGTTCCGGCGCGCTCACGAGCATCTTCAGCCTGAACAGCGGGCGGGACTCGTGGGAACGAACTCGATCAGCCAGACAACCGGACGTCTGGCATCGCTTGCCTACATTGCCTCGACTGGTGGGGTGATCACCGATGCGGTCTCCTCGCAGAAGTGGCCGGGGGACGCGAAAGTCCACGTCAGTATCGTGAATTGGGTGAAATCGCCGTCTCGGAACCCTACAGATTTCACCCTTGACGACCAGGTCGTATCTGGGATCGCACCGAACCTGCGCGCCGGTGACGCGGCAGGTCTCGAGGTCGGCTCGATCGCTGAGAACAGAGGGCGTTGCTTTGCCGGAGTAGTTCCGCAGGGCAAGGGATTCCTCCTTGACGACTCGGTGGCGAGCGCGCTCTTGGCTTCGGATGACGCCGCCTACGAGCAGGTCGTTCGTCGATTCCTTACGGGCGCCGACATCGCGGAAGACGTCAGGCAGGCACCGTCTCGATGGGTCATCGACTTCGGTTCTCTGCCACTCGAGCGCGCTCTCACCTTTCCCGCCGCTGTCGACATCCTCCGCTCGTCGGTCAAGATCGAGCGCGAGACTTCGACAAACCGTGCCGTCGAACGTCGATGGTGGCTCTTTGGTCGACGTGTGGAGGACATGCGGGCGGCGATTGCACCGCTTCGTAGATACGCCGCGGCGGCGGCAACGGGCAAGCGACTGCTGCTTGCCTGGGCAGAACGGACGGTGGTTCCGAACAACGCGGTCGTCGTGTTCGCGTTCGATGATGATTACTCAATGGGCGTCCTGCTATCCAGCGCACACGAAGCATGGGCGAGGGCGCAATCTTCGACACTCGAGACGCGCCTCCGCTACACGAACGCCGCTGTGTTCGATACCTTCCCGTGGCCGGATCCCGTCACGCCCGAGCAGCGGGAGGCGATTGCTGCCGCATCCCGCGCGCTCTACGACCGTCGAAGCGAACTCTGTATCGATCACAGCATGGGCCTCACGAAGCTGTACAACCTCATGGATGAGGGTGGTTTCGCCGATCTCGCCGCCCTCCACCGCAGCCTCGATGAGGCTGTCGCCGCTGCGTACGGGTGGCCGAAGTCGGTGGCGCAGGACCCCGAGCAGATCGTGAGCCGACTCACCGCGCTCAACCGTGAGATTGTCGAGGGAGGCCGGACATACGATCCGTTCGCTGGCGCCGCCGCCGACCGAGCCGGAGAGCTGAGGGCTGGAACCTCTTGAGGCGGCCACTCAGCGACGTGTCGAGGCCGTGACCGTGAACTTCGGGGTGCGGGCGATCTGACGGGTCGGGCCGACGAGTTTCTCGAGCGACGGGCGGTAGCGGAGGACCGAATTCCAGACGGTCCACAGTTCGCCACCCGGGCGCAGCACGCGAGCTGCATCGGCGAACAGGTGCCGGGCGATCGTCTCGTCGATCGCAGCACCCCGGTGAAACGGCGGGTTCC
>NZ_DCBW01000062.1:37588-55105 GCF_002313585.1 Microbacterium sp. UBA1097
ACCCCGGTGAAACGGCGGGTTCAGTGCGATGAACGACGCGCTCGCGGCAGGAAGGCTCGCCAGCGCGTCATCGCGAGCCACTGTCATCCGGTCGGCGATTCCGTTGGCGGCGGCGGTCGCCCGAGCCGATGCGACGGCGGCGGCCGACTCGTCCGACGCGTAGACACGCAGCCCCGGATGCCGCAGAGCGAGGGTCGCAGCGACGATGCCGTTCCCGCACGCCAGATCAACCGCCGGATCGTCCGCGTGCCCGGGAATCGTGTCTGGCAGGTTATCGATCAACAGGCGCGTTCCGATGTCAAGCGCTGCCCCGGCGAACACGCCGCCGAAGGCGCGGACCTCGACATCCGTGTCACCGATGCGCAGCCGCGCCGCGGACGGCTCGGGATCCCGACCGTCGTGGGGACCGTGCGCGATAAGCACCCGCGACTTCTGGCGGGCGAGCGAGACATCCACGGTGTCGAAGTGCTCGCGCAGCACGTCGTTCATGCCGAGGCTCATGTGTTTGATCCGCCCGCCCGCGAACACAACGACATCGGGCGCGGCGTGCGCGGCGATCAGCCCCGCGATGTCGCGGAGCGCCTCGAGCGACCGGGGGAGCCGCACGAGCACGACACGAGCATCGCGCACCAGCTCCGGATCGAGAGGGAGCGAGGCGACGGATGCTTCGAGCCCGGTCGACCGCGCGTTGGCAGCCAGCGCGCGCTCGCCGCCGAGGGAGTCCTGATGAACGCGGACGACACCATCGCTGGCATCGCTCGCGCACGCGAGGGCCAGGGCGCCGAACGTGTCGCCGATGACGGCGATCTCGCGCCGCGCAACGCCTTGTCGCGCCTCCGCTGATTCGTCGAGCAGCAGCCGATCCGCCGCATCGTGTGCGCGGCTATCCGGGTCGCCAGCGTCGGGATACGGGCGAAGAGTGTCGAGGTCGAGAGTCACTGGATCCACGCTATCCCGCGCCACGACCGCTCTCAGCTCTTCGCGAGCGCAGCCTTCGTATATGCCACCACCGCGTTCGCGTGGCCGTGACCCGGCCCGTGCTCCGACTTGAGGACATCGACCACAGCCATGTGCGCGTCGCCGGCGTCGAGCCGCTCGACGGCGATGTCGATCCAGTCCTGCACGGGACGACCGTACGTCTTCTCGATACTGGGGAAGTACGCCGGGGGTCCTTTCGGCTTGTCGATGCCGGAAAGGTCGGGGGCGAGCACGCGCGAGGCCATGGCACGACAGTAGCGCTCGCGCTCGACATCGCGGCAGCCCGTCATGCCAGAGTGGATCCGTCGGCGACAGCGCTGGAGGATCACGGATGCCGGTTCAGGATGAGTACCGTCGCAAGCTCATGTCGGCAGCGGATGCCGCGGCATCCGTCCCCTCGGGTGTGCAGGTGCTGGTGGCGATGGGGCTCGGGGCGCCGCCAGCGGTTCTGGCAGCTCTCGCCGATCGTGTGCGTGCCGACGATCTGCTCGACCTCGACCTCTACTACGGCATGGGCGGCGATGCGATCGGTGACACGATCCTGCAGCCGGGGGTCATCGAGAAGCTCCGTGCCCATACGTTCTTCGTCGCCGGGCGCGATCACCACATTATCGCCGACCCTGCCCGGGCCGACCGCGAAACCCTCGACTTCATTCCGGTCAACTTCTCGAACCTGCCGCGCGTGATCCGCGAACACCTCGACGTCGACACGTTCCTGGTGCAGGTCAGCCCGATGGACGCGAGCGGTCACTTCTCGTTCGGCGTCGTGAACGACTACGCGAGCGTCGCGGCGCGCGCCTGTCGCCGCCTGATCGTCGAGGTGAACCCCAACATGCCGCGCGTGTTCGGTGATTCCCTGCTCCACATCGATGAAGTGGACGCGATCGTCGAGCATGCCTCGCCCCTCCCCGAGGTCGCGGAGGCGCCTCCGACGGATGCCGACCTCGGTATCGCGGCGCACGTCGCGGCCCACATTCCCGACGGCGCGACGCTGCAGATCGGTGCTGGCCGGGTTCCCGCTGCCGTCGCTGCGGCGCTCGGCGACCACCGGGATCTCGGCATCCATTCCGCGCTCTTCTCCTCCGCGTTCGTGCCCCTGATCGAGTCGGGCGTCATCACAGGGCGGCGCAAGACCCTGCATCCGCGGCGGCACGTCTGGACCTCGGCAGTCGGGGATGCCCACACCTACGCCTTCATGAACGACAACCCGTCGATGGTGAGTTTCCCGGCCGACTACGTCAACGATCCGCAGGTGATTTCACGCAACGACGCCATGATTTCGGTGAACGCGGCGATCCAGGTCGATCTCTACGGACAGGTCAATGCCGAGATGATCGGCGGCGTGCAGTACTCGGGGTCGGGCGGTCAGTTCGATTTCGTGACAGGCGCGGCCAAGTCGCGCGGCGGCAAGTCCTTCGTCGTGCTGCCCGCCACTGCCAAGAGTGGCGCGGTCTCGACGATCGTGCCGCGGGGTCGACATCGTCACCGACGAGCGTATGGATGTCGAGCATGTCGTCACTGAGCACGGCATGGTGAACCTACGCGGTCTCTCGACGCAGGAGCGCGCGCTTGCCCTGATCTCGCTCGCCGATGACGCCCATAAGGACGCGCTCGCCGAAGCGGCACGTGCCCAGCGTCTCATCGCCTGAGGCGCTCCCCGGCCCTGGATCCCTATCGGTGATGCCGATGTCCCGAGCCGGAAGCGACCGGCTGGGGTCCCGTTGTCGTCGGCACCGGGAGCGCGAAGAACGCTTGGATCTCTTCGAGCACACCAGTGAGGCGCTCTACGGCTGACTGGAGACTGTCGATCGCGTGGAGGGTGGGGTCGTCGGGGTAGCTCTGCTGGGCCTCGTGAAGCTCCGCGAGGGCCCGGCTGAGGTCCTTTCGGATTTCGTACAGCGAGGTGTCCATTTCCCGATGATGACATGACCTACGCGAGATCGCGTAGGGACCTTTTTCCCGGTCATTGCCGCTGACTTCTTTATCCACGACGGTCTGTCCGGTGAGTTCGGGAGGGCGCGGGCTACGATGAAGGATCTGGCGTCCCGCAAAAGGAGATCCCGTGGCAGCTCAGCAACGACGGTTCAGCCCGGTCATCGCGCTGCTGACGATGTCGAGCATCTGGGAGGCGCAGCTCGGGGCGGTTCTGAAGGATCTGGGACTGACCACGCGCAAGTATGCCCTGCTCGGCCACATCTACGGGATGCCGGGCATCTCGTTCAGTGAACTCGCACGCCGCTCCCAGATCACCGTCCAGACCGCGCACACTGCCGTGCGCACCCTCGTCGACGAAGGATTCGTGCACGATTCGACAGCTCACGCCGGTTCGGCGTCCGAGCTGCGCGTCACAGAGAAGGGCGACTGGGCCCTGACCGAAGCCGAAAAGCGGCTGCGTGCTCTCGACCGTGAACTGTCGAAGGGTGCGCCAGAGTTGTCGCAGGCCCTGCGTGGCCTGCACGAGGAACCCGTCGAGGTTCACCCGGCTGCGGGCCGCCGCACGGCATGAGGGTGCTTCGCTGGCTCCTCGCCGCCCTCCTGGTAGCGGCGGGGGTCTCACATCTGACGTGGGGGAGACGAGGCTACCGCATCGTGGTGCCGGACTGGGCGACACGGATGCTGCATACCGACAAGGATGCGGTCGTCGTCGGCTCCGGCGCCGTCGAGATCATGCTCGGCGCGGGCCTGGTTGCGCTGCCGCGCGAGCGCACGCGACTCGGCGCAGCCGTCGCAGTGTTCTTCATCGCGGTGTTCCCGGGCAACGTGCACCAGTGGCAGACGGGTCGGTCTGCGCCGCTGCTCGACACGGATACCCGCCGCTTTGTGCGGCTCTTGCTGCAGCCGCTGCTGGTGGTCTGGGCGCTCGCCGTCGCCCTGTCTCCCCAGCGGTAACGACCCGCGCCGGCCTCGGCTGAGCGTCCGTCGACGACGTTGACTTTGCCGGTTCGGGAGGTTTGGCTGGGCGCATGCGAACAGTACTGAGGTGGATGCTGGCCGGGGCGATGGTGCTCGCGGGGGTGACGCATCTCACGGTGGCCCGCAAGGAGTTCCAGGCACAGGTGCCGCCGTGGGCCGCGGAACTCTCGCCGCTGGATGAGGATGCGATCGTGGTGGCATCCGGCGTTTTCGAGATCATGCTCGGCACGGCGCTTGTCGCACTGCCCAAGGAGCGTCGCCGCGTCGGCGCGATCCTCGCGGCGTTCTTCATCGCGATCTTCCCCGGCAACATCTCGCAGTACGTCGAAAAGCGCGACGGCTTCGGGCTCGATACCGATACGAAGCGTCTCGTTCGGCTGTTCTTCCAGCCGGTACTCGTTGCCTGGGCGTGGTGGTCGACGCGCCGCTGACGGCATTCGGTCCGGCGCCCGGACCCCCGGGGGCAATGTCGGACCCCCCTCGTAGTGTCGGGGTATGGACGATTTCGGCACCACCGAGCCGGGCGAGAACGCTCGTGAGCCGGATGCCGCGTCCTGCGCCCACCAGCACACCGTCGACCCCGACGAGTACCTCGTGGATGAGGGTGATGACTGCTTCGTTCGCGAAGGTGACTTCTGCGACTCCGACGAGGAGCTGGGCTGGGTGCCGGCGCAGCCCGATGCCGTGGCGCTCGTGCTTGAGGTCGCGACGATGGAGGCGGTGTTCGCGGCGCAGCGGCTTGCCCGCATCGACCAGCTGCGTGTCGAGGCGCTCGACGACGTCACGCGATACGGCGGAGGCTCGCGGGAGTTGATCGAGCGCTCGGTGCGGCTCGAGCTGGCCGCAGCCCTCCGGATCACCGAGAACCAGGCCGGAATGCTGATGTACCGTGCCGAGGCACTCGTGCACCGGTACCCGACGGTCTGGAATTCGCTGGCCCATGCGGGCATGACCGAGCGGCACGCGACGATCATCGTGGATGAACTTGCGCCCCTCGAACCGGAGGTTGCGGCGCGGCTCGTCGAGAATGCGCGAGACCTCGCAGAGACCCTCGCGGTCGGGCCGTTCAGGCGGGCGCTGCGACGGCTCATCGATCGGGAACTGGCGCCGACACTGTCGGTGCGGCACGAACACGCCGTCCGACGCCGGAGGATCTTCGTCGAGCCCGAGGCCGACGGGATGTCGTGGCTGCATGCACTGGTGCCGACGGTCGAAGCTCACGCGATTCACGGACGAATGACGGCGAAGGGCAAGGCGTTGCTCGCGGCGCAGGTCGGCGGCGAAGGCGGCGGCTCTCAGCCCGATGACCGCACGCTCGACGAGATCCGTGCCGACATCCTGTGCGATCTTCTGCTTGACGGTATTGTTCCTGCTCACCCGAAGGATGTGCAGGGCATCCGCCCCACGGTTGTCGTGACGGTTCCCGCGCTCGCTCTGCTCGGTGCCGACGGCGATGGCCCTCAGGACCCCGCGGTCGTGGAGGGTGTTGGTCCTATCCCGATCGAGAAGGCGCGGGAACTTGCGGGAGCGGCGACGTCGTGGATCCGGGTACTGACCCACCCCGAAACCGGCGTCGTTTTGTCGGTCGGCAGAACCCGATACCGACCTCCGCCCGACATGGTGGCGCTGACGAAGTGGCGCGCTGAGAGATGCATGGCACCGGGGTGCGGGGTCCCCGCCTCCCGATGTCAGATCGATCACTCGCTCGCGTGGGAACACGGCGGAGAGACCTCGGTCGTGAATACCGCTCCGCTCTGTCAGGGGCACCATACGGTCAAGCACCATGGCGGCTGGCGCGTCATCCAGACCGGAGATGGGTCGCTGCTATGGATTTCTCCGAGCGGTCGTCAGTACATCGTTGCTCCGGAGCGCCGACTTCCCGTCTTCCGGGTGGACTCGGCTGCCGCCTGAGCGGGCTTATTCGCCCGGGTAACGCACCCCGACCTGCGCGCGCAGTTCGTCGAGCACGTGCATGATGGCTACCGACTCGTCCAGCGCAAGCAGGTCGCTGTCGGTCTTGCCCTCGGCGAGCAGCCGCTCGGCGGCGATCGCCTGGTACTGCATGCCCCGGCCCTGAACCTCGCTGTGATACTCCTCGAGAACCTCGCCGTCGTGCGCGACAACACGGAACGAGGTGGGGGTGTACCAGACGCGATCGATGTCAATGCGTGCGTCAGTGCCCAGAACATGGGCGGTGTTGGGTCCGACAGCGCGCGAGGTCGAGATCGAGGTCGAGACCGCGCCACCGGCGTGAGTGAAGATCGTCGCTACCTCGGCATCCGCGCCCGTGTCACCGAGGCGGCCGCGAGCGGTCACCGTCTCCGGCTTCCCGAGCACATCGCAGGCGAACGAGACCGGATAGATTCCGAGGTCAAGAAGCGACCCGCCGCCGAGTTCCAGCGCGTTCAGGCGGTGGCTCGGGTCGGATGAGATCCGCTGGGTGTGGTCGGCGAAAACGGTGCGGATCTCGCCCAGCGTTCCTGCGGCGATGATCTCGCGAATCCTCACCATGTGCGGGAGGTACCGCGTCCACATCGCCTCCATGGCGAGCAGCCCCTGAGCGCGTGCGACCTCGCGCACACGCTCGGCCTCGGGGCCGGTCAACGTGAACGGCTTCTCGATCAGTACGTGCTTGCCCGCTTCGAGCGCGAGCACAGCATTGTCGGCGTGCATCGGATGCGGCGTTGCGATGTAGACGATGTCGACGTCGGGATCGGCGACGAGCTCCTCGTACGATCCGTGCGCGTGCGGAATCGCGAACTGGTCAGCGAACGCCTGCGAAGCATCCGGGCGCCGAGACCCCACCGCCGACACCGTCAGCCCGGCCGTCCGCAGGTCGCTCGTAAAGGCGTGTGCGATACCGCCGGTCGCCAGGATTCCCCATCGCAGTCCAGTCATGGTTCGAGCGTAGTCCGCCCGCGCAGTGCCGCGAGTAGCCTCGAAGCATGAGCACTCCATTGGATCGCTTCCGAGAACTCCTATCCATCCCTACCGTGTCGTACGCCGACGAGTCGCGGATGGATGCGTCGGTGTTCGACGAGTTCCACAGCGCCCTGGAGCGCCTGTACCCGAAGACCCATGAGCGCCTCGAGCGCGACGTGATCGCCCGCCACTCACTGCTGTACCGGTGGCCGGGCGCCTCATCCGAAGATCCGCTCGTGCTCATGGCCCACATGGATGTCGTGCCCGTGGTCGAGGCGGAGTGGCAGCATCCGCCGTTCGGCGCCGAGATCGTGGGTGAGGGCGAGGATGCCGAACTCCACGCCCGCGGCGCGATCGACGACAAAGGATCGCTTGTCGCGATCTTCGAAGCCGTCGAGACCCTCGTCGCCGAAGGCTTCACGCCGGCACGCGACATCTACCTGTCGTTCGGTCACAACGAAGAGACGGCGGGAGACGGGGCGCGGGGAATCGTCGCGCACCTGGAGGAGCGCGGCATCCATCCGGGACTCGTGCTCGATGAGGGCGGCGCCGTCGTCGAGGGCATCATCCCCGGCGTCGACGTGCCCACCGCGATGATCGGTGTCGCAGAACGCGGCGTGATGACGCTCGTTATGACCGTCCGCGAACAGGGCGGCCACGCATCCACGCCGCCCGCGATGCCCGCCACCGCCCGGCTGGCGCGGGCTATCGACCGGCTGCGGCGCAAGCCGTTTCCGACCAGGCTCGCGCCTCCCGTGCGGGCCATGCTCGCCACGCTCTCGCCCCACGCTCCCGAACCGCTTCGGACCCTGTTCCGACGCGGTGAGATTACGGGCCCGCTGCTTGCCGGCGCCTTCACCCTCGGCGGACCCGAGACCAACGCGATGGTGCGCACCACCGCTGTCGTGACCGAGCTCAGCGGCGCACCCGGCGAAAACGTCCTGGCAACGACGGCGAAGGCCTCGGTCAACATCCGCCTGCTCACCGGCGACACCATCGACAGCGCGACGGCGCACGTTCGTCGGGCGGTGGCCGACGAGAAGGTCGAGCTCGAGATCCGTCACGCATCCAACCCGTCACCGGTCTCGCCCTGGCGAGGAGAGCCGTGGCGACGGATCGCCGGCGCGGTCGTCTCGACACTCGGCGGCGACATCGTCCCGACGCCCTACGTGCAGCTGGGAGCCAGCGACAGCCGCTGGTTCACGGCGATCAGCGACCACGTCTACCGGTTCACGCCGTTCCACCTGACCCGGGCCGAGCGTGATGCGTTGCACTCGCACAACGAGCGGATCCGCGTCGAGGTGTGGCTCCGCGGAATCGGCTTCTACCGCGGTCTCATCGAAGCGTCGTAGCCCCGTTCAGCTAGGCCAGCGCTTGCGCCAGGTCTGCGATGAGATCTGCCTCGTCCTCGAGCCCGATCGAGAGGCGGATCGTCCGCGGCGAGATGCCGGCCTCGCGCAGCTGGTCAGCGGTGAGGTGAAGATGGGTCATGGATGCCGGGTGGTTCACCATGCTGCGGGCATCCCCGATATTCGCCACGAGCCGGATGACGCGCAGAGCGTCGATGACCTGCTCGACGCGGCGGTCATCGGCATCCACGTCGCCGGTGCTGGCGAGATCGAACGAGAACACCGATGACGCTCCGCGCGGCAAGTAGTGCTGCGCCGTCGCGTGCCACGGGCTCGACGCGAGGCCCGGATGCCACACCTTCTCGACGGCAGGATGCTGCTCGAGGAACCGGGCGACAGCGAGCGCGCTCGCGGAATGACGCTGCATCCGCAGGTCGAGAGTCTCGAGCCCCTGGAGCAGCTGGAACGACGACCACGCGGGCAGGGTAGTTCCGAAATCGTGCACGAACCGGGTCTTGATGTAGACGACAAGGGCAAGGCCCTGCTCGCCGAAACGGTCCCACAGCACGAGGTCGCCGAACCGGGGATACGGCGTCGTGAACTGGGGCCACCGCTCGGGATCGGCACCGAAATCGAACGATCCGATATCGACCACCACGCCACCGAGGGCAACGCCGTGCCCGCCGATGTACTTCGTGGCGGAATGGATGACGATGTCGGCTCCGTGCTCACCGGGACGCACGAGGTACGGAGAGGCGACAGTGTTGTCGACGACGAGCGGCACGCCCGCGGCGTGGGCGACATCGGCGATGGCACGGATGTCGAGCACGGTCGCCAGGGGATTGGTGATCGTCTCGGCGAAGAAGGCCCGCGTGCTCGGGCGCACCGCATCGCGCCACGCGTCAGTGTCGTCCTGATCGACGTAGGTGACCTCGATCCCGAGGCTCCCGAGCGAGTCCGAGAGCAGATCGACCGTGCCGCCATAGAGCTGGCGGGCAGCTACCACGTGGTCGCCGGCTGAGGCCAGCGCGAGGATCGCCGCGGCCGCAGCCGCCTGGCCGGACGACACCGCGACAGCGGCCCGCCCACCCTCAAGGGCAGCGATGCGCTGCTCGAACACCGCCTGGGTGGGGTTCGCGTTGCGGCTGTAGACGTTCCCGAGACTGCGAAGCGCAAAGACGTCGCGCGCCTGCGCCAGGGAGGGGAACTCGTACCCGTTGGACTGGTAGATCGGCACGACCGCCGTGTTCTGCGCGGTACCCGGCACATAGCCGGCCTGAACCTGGGCGGTCGCGAAGGACGCGGTGGGGTCAGGCGCAGGAGTGCTCACATTCTCATGGTGGCACGCGTAGCCGCTGGCCCCTTCGCTGTGTGTCGCTGTGTGACGGACCGGCGGGCTGCCAGCGATCAGGAGCCGGAGAGGGCCTTCGTTAACCGCTGCAGCGAAACCGGCTCGGCGGTTCCGAGCCCCTGGGCGAACAGGCTCACGCGGTACTCCTCGAGCAGCCAGCGACCGTGCACGAGCGTCGCGGGAGCGTCAGCGGCGAGCGGGATCGTGCCGCCGGCATCCCGATAGATCGCCGCGGCGCGCTCGTACTCGGTCAGGCGCTGGCGATCACGACCGGGGTTGTCGGCGAGCGCGGCGGTGCGGGTGAGCAGGGCCGCGAGATACCTCGGATAGTGTGCGAGGCGCTCCAGTCCTACCGCCGAGACGAACCCGGGATAGACAAGTCCCGACAGCTGTCCGCGAACGTCGGTGAGCGCTGCCAGCAGCGTCATGGCGTTGAGGTTTCGCAGGCCCCGCTCGACGTCGCGCGCCGCGGTGAGGATGCGGGCAGTCAGCGAAACTGCCGAGAACAGCGCGTCAGTCACGTCGGCCGAGAACGCATCCCGCGCTGCCTCGAACTGGGCGCGGGTGCGGATCGGGTCGGGAAAGCGCGCGAGGACCGCGTCTGCCACGGCGACCCGGCAGTCCTCGACAAGGGAGCGCGCCGACGAGTACGGGGATGCCGCGAGCGCGAGCTTCTCTGCGGCGGTGAGGTGGTCGAGCACGTACGCGGCGGGGGAGGGGACCGCCAGCAGCAGCAGGCGACGAAGACCCGCATGGGTGGCTCGCGCGGCGGCCTCCGGAGTGGCGTCGATCCGCAGCGCGACGCTCTCTCCCTCGTCGACGAGGACCGGATAGCCGCGCACCACGCCGCCGGCAACGCGCGTGTCGACGACGGACGGAAGCTCGGAGATCGTCCAGTCGGTGAGCCCCGAGACTTCCGTGAACTGCGCTCTATCGGCATCCGGCCTCGCTCCTGAGGGCCGCGGCGCGCGCTGGGCGGGCGCGGGAGGCCGCTTCGGGGCGGAGAGCGAGGATGCCACGGCGCCGCGCGCGGCCCCGGCCAACTCCTGCTGCAGGCGGGTGAGGTCGCGCCCGGAGCCGAGCGTGCGTCCTCGGTGGTCGACAACCCGGAACGAGATCCCGAGGTGGGCGGGGACGCGCTCGAGGTCGAAATCGTCTGCCGTGACGGGTTGGTGGGCCACGCGCTGGATGCGTGCTGCGAGGGCTGCCCGAAGGGTGGTCGGCGGGAGTCCGCCGTGATCCTCCGGGCCTTCGCCGGCAAGATCTGCCGAGAACCGAGCCGCCCAGTCGGCAGCGGGCACGACGTGACGCCGGATGGTCTTGGGCAGTGCCCGGATGAGGGCGGCGATCAGCTCGTCGCGCAGTCCCGGTACCTGCCAGTCGAATCCGGTATCGCGCAGCCCCGCGAGCAGCGCCACCGGTACCACAGCATTGACGCCGTCGTCGGGTGCACCCGGCTCGAAGCGGTAGCTGAGCGAAAGCACCTGATCGCCCTGTGTCCACCGGGAGGGATACTCGTCGCTGCGCGCTGCCGCGGCGCCCTCGGCGAGATCGGACTCGCCCATGTCGAGCAGGCGCGGTGTGCGATTCGAGGTCTCACGCCACCAGGACTCGAACGAGCGGACGTCGAAGACCTCGCGGGGGATCCGCGCGTCGTAGAACGCGAACACCGCCTCATCACCGGCCAGGATGTCGCGGCGACGCTCCCGCTCCTCGAGCTTCTCCAGGCGCCGCCGCATGTCCGCGTTACGCCGGTCGAAGGCAGTGAGGCGCTTGTCGAGGTTCGCGGCATCCCATTCGCCCTGCACGAGCGCGTGGCGGATGAAGAGCTCGCGTGCGAGCGGCCGATCGAAGCGGGCCAACTGCACGCGGCGCTTCGGGATGATCTCTACCCCGAACAGGGTCACCTTCTCGTACGCGGATGCCGCACCCGCCGATCGAGACCAGTGCGGCTCGCCCAGCTGACGGTGGGCGAGCTCGCCGGCGAGCTCCTCGGCCCAGGCTGGGTCGACCGCTGCGACCGTTCGGGCGAACAGGCGCGAGGTTTCGACGAGTTCTGCCGCCATGACGGCATCCGGGCTCTTCTTGCGAAGCCCCGAGCCCGGGAAGATTGCGAAGCGCGCGCCGCGGGCTCCCCGGTATTCGGCGGTGGGGCGCCGTGGCTTCCCGGAAGCTGCACCCTTGGCTGCGGACGTCGTCGTGCGGTCATCGCGGATGCCGATCTGCGAGAGCAGCCCCGACAAGATCGCGCGATGGACGGCATCGGGGTCGGCGTCGACCCTCGTCTTCGCGCGCCGTGCACCCATGAGGTCCGCGAGCTGGCGGTGCACATCGACCCATTCGCGCACGCGCACGTAGTTGAGGAACTCGGCCCGGCACATCCGCCGAAACGCGCTCGAGCCGAGCTCTACCTGCTTCTCGTGCAGGTAGTTCCACAGACCCAGCAGCGAGAGGAAGTCGCTCGTCGGGTCGGTGAATCGCGCATGCAGGCGATCGGCCTGCTCGCGCTGCTCCTCGGGACGCTCGCGGACATCCTGAATAGACAGGCCGGCCACGATCGCCAGGACACTCGGCAGCACATCCCGCTCGCGCGCTTCGACGAGCATCCGCGCCAACCGCGGATCGATCGGGAGCCGGGCAAGCTCCCGGCCGACCTTCGTGAGTCTGCCTCCCGAGACCGCGCGGAGTTCGACGAGGAGGTCCATCGCAGCCTTCACGCCGCGTGAATCCGGGGGAGTGAGGAACGGGAAGGCTGCGACATCCCCCATTCCGAGGGCCATCATCTGCAGCAGCACGGCGGCCAGATTGGTGCGGAGGACCTCGGGTTCGGTGAACTCGGGGCGCCCGGCGAAATCCTCCTCGGCGTAGAGCCGGATGGCGATACCCGGCGCCGTGCGCCCCGCACGGCCCGAACGCTGCTGCGCGGACGCCTGCGAGATCGCCTCGATCGGGAGTCGCTGGATCTTCGACCGGGCGGAGTAGCGCGAGATGCGCGCGGTCCCGGTGTCGATCACGTACCGGATGCCGGGAACGGTCAAGCTCGTTTCGGCGACGTTCGTGGCAAGGATGACGCGGCGGCGCACGCCGGCGCGGGTCGACGGTTCGAAGACCCGGTGCTGCTCGGCGGCACTGAGGCGACCGTACAGCGGGAGCACCTCGGTGGGAGCGGCATCGTTCGCGTACATGCCGCGGACGGCATCCATCGCATCTCGGATCTCGGACTCGCCGGGAAGGAACACCAGAACGTCCCCGCGCTCTTCGCGGTCGAGCTCTCGCAGCGCGGCGACCAGGCCGTCGATGTCGTCGTCGGCGTTCTCGTCGTGGGGCCGGTAGCGGACCTCCACCGGGTACGTGCGCCCCGACACCTCCACGATCGGGGCAGCCGCCTCAGGATCCTCGGGTCGCGGTGAGAAGTGCCGCGCGAAACTCTCGGGATCGATCGTCGCCGAGGTCACGACGACCTTCAGGTCGGGACGCTTCGGCAGAATCCGGCGGAGGTACCCGAGCAGGAAGTCGATGTTCAGTGACCGCTCGTGAGCCTCGTCGATGATGATCGTGTCATAGCGGCGCAGCAGCCGGTCACGGTGGATTTCGTTCAGCAGGATGCCGTCTGTCATCAGGGTGATGCGCGTGTCCTCGCTCACGGCATCCGTGAACCGTACGCGATAGCCCACCGCGCCGCCGAGGGGCACCTGCAGTTCGCTCGCGATTCGCTCGGCGATCGAACGCGCGGCGATCCGCCGCGGCTGCGTGTGAGCGATGCGACCGCGACCGAGCTCCAAGCAGATCTTCGGAAGCTGGGTCGTCTTGCCCGAGCCTGTCGCCCCCGCGACGATCACGACTTGATGGTCTTCGATGGCGCGCGCGATCTCGTCCCGGGCGGCACTGACGGGCAGTTCCGGCGGGTAGACGATGACGGGTTCTGGCGCGGGCATAGCCTTCGATCGTAACCGCTACGGGCGGCGGTTACGCCGGCCGCGGCAGCGGCGCGAGAATCCTAGATCGCGCCGCGGGACCGCAGGACGGCAAGGACGTGGGGATCGCCGGTGCTGGCAAGCCAGGTCACGAGCTCTGGGTAGAGAGCAGGGTTGGCGGCCAGCGACGGCCAGAGTGATGGGTCCGACGTGTACTGGTAGAGCTCTTCTGCAGGTGTCAGCGGGTCGGCGGCGCGCGCAGCGTAGTAATCCGCGGAGCTGGCGGGAGCCGCCGCATCTGTCGCTGGCGGAGCAAGAGCAGTCGGCGCAGCGGCTCGGTACTGGTCTGCGTCGTACTGGTACGCCGTCGGTGCGGCAGGCGGGGCAAACGTACCCAAATACTCTCGAACCTCGCGCGGCGCCACCAGGGCGTAGGTGACCACCGCGGGCAGTCCCAGCAGAGCGAGATAAAGCACCGGCTCGAGGGCGAGGCCACTGTAGCGGGGGGAGGTCGCGCTCAGAATGAGCGCGACGATCTCTCCGACAGCAGCTCCTGCCATGAGAGACAGGACGATCGTGCGCGACGTCTGAGGCGCACCGACAAGTTGAATCCGTGCGACAAGCGCGACGCCTGCGGCAAGCACCTGAGAGAGCAGGATGCCCACGGAAAAGCCGATGGCGCTCGACGGATCGGTCACGAGCGCGATTACCGCGAACACAGCCAGAATCGTCGAGACGGTTGTCAGCGTGACGAGCGCCTGTCTCGCCGTGAGGAACCAGGTGTTCAGGGGTGGAAGCGCAGTCATCGACGCGAGCAGTGCGGGGCTCGTCAGCAACGCAGCGTAGGCGCCGAACCACACGAGGATGTACCCGCCGCCGTGCAGCGAGCTGAGGGTACCGCCGAGCTCGAAGCCCGTCAGCGCCGAAATGATGATCCCGGCGACAACCGCGATTCCGACCGACCCCGCGATTCGAGGTGCCGTCGGGGAGCGTCGAAGGACGAGGACTGCGGGAAGCGCGAGCGCGACATCCTGGAGGATGAGGACGACGATCGCGGCAGCGGCGTCCCAGCCCGAAATCGCCTGCCACGGCATCGCGAGCAGGAGCAGGATGAACCCTACGAGCATCGTGAGTGCCATGACAGCCAGGACGGTGAAGGTGCCTACGACGCCGCCGCGCGCGAGGCGCCCGCCGCTGAGCGGATCGCGGATCTCGTGCAGCCGCGGTGTCGCGGCGAAGAGTGCCCCGGCCAAGCCGACGATGACAGCCGCGCCGAGTCCGGAACCGACGCCGAGATACTCGGCAACCTCTCCGGCGCCAACGGCGTCAAGGAACATATAGACGACCACGAGGATGGCGTACGGCGCATTCAGTGCAGCACGGAGGGCGGCGGTTCGGCCCGGGGTGAGCCCCGTCCCGAGTGCACCGGCTCGCGCGAGGACGGTGACGGCGACCGACAGGACCGAAAGGATCGTGATCAGCAGCACATCGACCCTCGTCGCGGCTGTCGAGGTGAACGAGTCACCCAGGAGCCCGTCGGTTGAGAACGAGAGAGACCAGGGCAGCGCGAGGGAGACGAGCAAGAGGGCGACGGCTGCTGCATCGCGCACCCAGTCCGAGACCGGGATCGATGAAAGAGGCGATGGTCCTCGTGTGAGGGGTGCGGTGGGATAGGGGACGTACTGCCCCTGATACGCGGCGGCAGAGGAGGGCTGCTCGGGTGCGGGGTAGGTCATCTGGGGTGCGTCTTTCCAGGATGCGTCAGCGGAAGAGTTCGTCGAGAGCGCCGGACTCGTAGTACGGAATGAAGCTATCGACCGCGATGGAGGCTGCGTCGGCGATCGTCGCGATAGGGCTGACGAGCCACCCCCCGCCCTCGCGCACGGCGATGAGATCGACGTCGCCCGCGCCGAGTCTGTCGGTCCACGCGGGGTCATCGAGGCAGGCGCTCCCCGTGCGCTGGTCGGTCCAGTATGTGTACTCGTCCCACCAGGACGAATAGCTGGAATCGAGGTATTCATCGCTCCACTCGGCGCAGACCTCGCTGATGTCATACCGATCGTGGAGTTCGTATCCGTTGGACCACTCCGTGAAGTCGACGAGGAGCTCTTCGATGCTCAATCGGGCGCGGTCACCGTTCGTTGCCGCCGAGAAATCAGCTGTCTCGATGCTCGGGGAGTATTCGTTGACGACGTACTCAAGGTTGAAGACGTCGCCATACAGGGACAGAACGCGCCGCTCAGCGAGGGGCAAGGTCGCCGCGACCCGTTCGATGCGTCCAGATTCCAGAGCGGCGGTAAGTTCCTCGGCCGCAACCTCAGGAGTCTCGAACACCTCGGCCTCGATGATCGCGTCCCCCAGATCGCGGGAATCGACGTAGCCCTGTTCCTCGGACTGCCGCCACTGCAGATCGTAGAAGCTGAGCAGTGGGCTGATGTACCAGCCGTTGCCCTCATCGACGGCAACGAGTGAGATCGGCCCCGCTCCGTACCAATCCGCAGCGTCGCGCGCATCCCAGCTCTGATCGAGGTCGACGTTCGATGACCAGCCATCGACCATGGCGTCGATCGCTTCGTCAATCTCGGCGTCGGAGTAGCCGTAGATCGCGGCCTGTTGCGCTCGGAGCAGAGGCTCGTAGAGGGCTGTCAACGATCGCGCGAGCTCCCTCTCATCACCGGACAGGCGCATCTCACCGTCCGTCCACGAGACGCGCACGACCCCGTCCGCGAGCTGCTCAGTCTCGTATGCCATCGCTGTGGAGCTCAGCTCCGCAGACGCACGCACATCAGCCAGCAACTGTGCCATGTCGGCTCCGCCATCCTCGCCGGGGACCGCGGAGGCCAGACGCTGGAGTGGTTCGACAAACCCGCCGAACTCGCTCGGCGCGAGGGATGTGGCGACCGTGACCGGGTCGACGTTTTCGACGCCCGAGAGCAGGCGGGCAACAGCTCCTTCAGGGCTCGACGCGCCCCGGGTCAGTCCCGAGATCGCCCACCAAGCCCCACCGATGCCGACGAGCATGATTGCAGCGATCCCGATGGATCCTCCGATAAGAATGCCGCGGCGGCGGAAGAAGGGTCCGCGAGGCCGCGTCGGTTGCGTGCCGGGCGCAGGCCCGAACGGTGTTGCGGGGTGCGACGAAAGGGCAGGCTCGACGGCTCGCGCGAACGGGTCGCTGGACGCCGTCGTAGAGAAGACGTCGCCAGCTCCTGTGGCCGGGCCGGCTGGGGGTGTCGCATAGGCGGCGATCCACTCCCGCAGTGCGTCATAGCAGTTTGGGTGTTGGAGTACCCAGGGCGCCAGCTCTGGGTGAGTAGCGACGATCTCTGCAAGCCGCTCCGGCGCCGTGGCAGGGTCCTGGATCTCGCGATAAACGTCGGTCACCGGGGCTCCGATCCTCGTAGGGATGTGTCAGGGTGATCATTCCAGCCAGGTCTCGCGGTACGCGATGGGGACTTCTCCCCGTCATCCAGGGCGCACGGCTTCACGGCCTGTCGACCCGAACAGGCAGCTCCCCGAACGACACAGTCTGGCCGGACAGCACACGGCATCGCTCATGTGGCGCGATGGTGCGCGCGGTGCCGTCGCCGGAAATGATGTCGGTGCCGTTCGTGGAGTCGAGGTCGGTGACCCAGATCGCATCCGCTTCGACCTCGATGAGTGCGTGTGTCTTGGACAGCATCCTCTGCGGGTCTGGGAGCGCGAGCGTGGCCGCATCTGCGTGCAGAGCCGGGGGCGTGGGGCGTCGTCCGATGACCGTTGCGCCGGTGACGGCGAATGTCATGCCATCGGAAAGCGTCAGCGTCCAGGACGGAGCGCGAGCAGCGCGCGAGCGTGGTGTGAGCACCGTTGCTTCGGCTTCGGCTTCGGCTTCGATGGACTCACGAGACGTGGGAGGAGGGGCTGCGGGCGCCCACGCCTCTGGTCGCGGCGCCGGTATCGCCGCTGGCGGCGGAGCGAACGCCGGAGCTACCTGATGCTGTGGGAGTGGCGCGGCGGGCGGCGGTGGCGGCGGTGGAGGTGGCGCCGGTATCGCTGCGAAGGCCTGCGCGACATTCGGTTGGGGAGGCGGCGGTGGAGGAGGCGGCGG
>NZ_DCBW01000010.1:0-20884 GCF_002313585.1 Microbacterium sp. UBA1097
GGGGAGCCGGCAGCGGGCAATCGTCAACGAGGCCGTCGGTAGCATGGTCCGGTGACTGCGCCACCCGCCCTCTCCGCCGTGCTCTGGGATATGGACGGCACGCTCGTCGATACGGAACCGTACTGGATTGCGGCTGAGACGCCGCTCGTTGAGAGCTACGGCGGGTCCTGGACTCACGAGAAGGCGCTGTCGCTGGTCGGGCTCGCCCTGGAGGATTCTGCGCGGATCCTGCAGGAAGAGGGAGTACGAATGTCCACCGGCGACATCATCGAGCACCTCACCAGCGAAGTGATGCGCAGCATCTCGCGGGACGGCGTTCCCTTCCGACCGGGCGCGCGCGAGCTTCTTGCCGACCTGAAGGATGCCGGCCTGAAGACCGCGTTGGTGACGATGTCGATGCGACGGATGGCCTCCCATATCGCCGAGCTCATCGATTTCGACGCCTTCGACCTCGTCGTCGCCGGCGATGACGTCACCCGCCCGAAGCCGTATCCGGATCCGTATCTCCAGGCGTGCACATCGCTCGGCGTAGAACCAGCCGACACCGTGGCGATCGAGGACTCGCCGAACGGGCTGCGCTCCGCTGTAGCCGCGGGATCGGTTGTTCTGGGCGTTCCCGCGATGGTCTCGCTCGAGGGGGCCGGTGCCCACGCCGTCTGGCCCACACTTCACGGGGTGACAGCTTCGGACCTCAGTGAGCTTCACCGCGCACACCGAAAGATCGGCGCCGCATGAGCACCACACCACGTCTGTCCGGTCCGTTCCGCGTGGGCGACCGTGTCCAGCTCACCGGTCCGAAGAACCGGCTGCACACGATTACGCTTCGCGAAGGTGGGGAACTCCACACGCATCACGGGGTGCTGCCTCATTCGACCCTCATTGGGATCCCGGACGGCTCGGTCGTCGTCAATAGCGCCGGCCACGAGTACCTCGCGCTGCGCCCCCTGCTGCGTGATTTCGTGATGTCGATGCCGCGTGGCGCCGCGATCGTGTATCCGAAGGATGCGGCGCAGATCCTCTCCGAGGCTGACGTGTTTCCGGGCGCCGTCGTGGTGGAAGCCGGCGTCGGCTCTGGCGCGCTCTCGCTTTGGCTGCTGCGCGCGATCGGCGACGCCGGGCGACTGGTCTCGTTCGAAAGACGGCCGGAGTTCGCCGAGGTTGCGCAGGCCAACGTCGAGACCTTCCTCGGTCACCGCCCGGCATCCTGGGACGTTCGTGTCGGCGACCTCGTGACTGAGCTGCCGACGGCCGTCGAACCCGGAACGGTAGACCGCGTCATCCTGGACATGCTCGCCCCGTGGGAGTGCATCGACGCCGTTGCGGAGGCCCTGACCCCGGGCGGGGTAGTCCTCTGCTACATCGCGACCGCCACGCAACTGAGCCGCGTAGCCGAGTACATCCGCAACACCGGCCTGTTCACCGAACCCGACGCGAACGAGACGATGGTGCGAGGCTGGCACGTCGAGGGTCTCGCCGTTCGCCCAGACCACCGAATGGTCGCGCACACGGGCTTTTTGCTGTGGGCTCGACGCCTCGCGCCCGGCGCTGTCGCGCCCGAGCAGAAGCGGCGTGCCTCGAAGAGCAGCTACGGCGACGAGGATGTCGAGCTGTGGACTCCCGGTGCCGTCGGTGACCGTCAGATCACCGACAAGAACCTGCGGAAACGAGTTCGCGAAGCGCAGAAGGCGGCTGACGGTGCCCGCCAAGCCGCCACCGGCGGCGGCCCTGTGACGGTCGACGAAACGGCTGAGCCTGACCACCTAGACTGATCCGGTGCGAAAGACACCCGCCTTCCTCGCGATCCTCGGACTGACAGCTGCCGGACTCGTCGGTTGCTCGACAAGCCCAGCCGACGGGTGCGCTCGTGTCACCGATACCGACCCCGCAGCGACCGATCTCGTGACAGTCACCGGTGAGTTCGGCGAGGCGCCCGACGTCGAGGTCTATACCCCGTTCCAGGTGGATGAGCTCGCATGGACCGACCTCACGCAGGGGGAGGGGACGCCGATCATTACGACCGACCAGATGGTCATCCTCGACATGGTGGTCCTCAACGGTCAGACCGGTGAGCCGGCCGTCGCCACCTCCTACGACGTGACGCTCGAGAACGTTTTCTCGATGTCGCGGTGGATCGACACCCTGCCAGGGCTTGAGGATTCTCTTCACTGCGCGCAGGAAGGGGACCGCGTCGTTGTCGCCCTACCGGCAGATGCGATCAACCCGGCTGCCGCGACGCAGATCGGGCTCGAGGAGGGCAGTTCCGCGGTCGCCGTCGTCGACGTTCGGAAGGTCTACCTTCCGAAGGCGGATGGCGCTGACCAGTTCACCGACAGCAACGGTCTTCCGTCCGTCGTCCGCGCCCCGAACGGGCGACCCGGAGTCATCATCCCTGATGCCCCGGCCCCGACCGAACTCTCGATCCAAACGATCAAGAAGGGCGACGGCGAGGTCGTCACCGGCGAGCAGCCGGTTCGCGCCCACTACACGGGTCTGCTGTGGGACACGCGTGAGGTCTTCGACACGAGCTGGGACGGCGATCCGGTCTCGTTCGATCTGACCGCGGTCGTGCCGGGCTTCGCCGCGGCTCTCGAGGGTCAGACCGTCGGATCCCAGGTTCTCGTCGTGGTGCCGCCGGACCAGGGGTACGGCGATGCCGGTCAGGGGCCGATTCCCGGCGGAGCGACGCTGGTGTTCGTCATCGACATCCTGGGGCTCGATCCAGAGCCGGCCTCCTGAGCGAAATCGCCCACGGCAAGAGAGGATGCCGCCCATCGCGGACCTAGGATGAGGGGCGTGCCCTCGAAGTCCACTGTGCGCATCCCGCCCGAGGAGCGGCTTGTCAACCTCGTGGTCGCCCTGATGGCGACCGAGCAGGGCCTCACGAAGGACACGATTCTGTCGTCGGTGTCGGGCTACCGCGAGCAGTCGGAAGCCGGCACGTCGAAGGACGCGCTCGAGAAGATGTTCGAGCGCGATAAAGAGAGCCTTCGTGGACTCGGTGTCCCGATCGAGACGATCGGTGACCGTGCCGATCCCGACGATCTTCGCGAGGCTCGCTACCGCGTACCGACCGCCGAGTACGAGCTGCCTGCCGATATCGAGTTCACGCCGGCCGAGCTCGCTCTGCTGAACCTGGCCGGAGGCGTGTGGAGCGAAAGCTCTCTGTCGGCGGATGCGCGCAGCGGCCTACGCAAGATTCGCGCGCTCGGCATTCCGGTCGAGGATCCGATCCTCGGATACTCGCCGCGGATCAGTCTGCGCGAACCGTCGTTTGCGCCCCTGCAGCGGGCGATCGAGGACTCGCGAATCGTGAGCTTCCGATATATGCGGCCCGGAAGCGCTGCGCCGCGAGTGCGGCGGCTGCAGCCGCTCGCGCTCGTCGAGTTCGAGGCTCGGTGGCACGTATACGGTCTGGATCTCGACCTGGACGCGCCTCGCACCTTCCTTCTCACGCGCATCGTCGATGACGTCGTGATCAGTCGAACCGTCGGAGACCCCGCGCTGCGCGAGGGTGCGGGTGCCCGCGCGCTCGACGGGCTGCGCGAGCTCGCACAGCGGCAGAGGGCACTGGTGGAGATCGACCCCGGGACCGAGGCGTGGTTGCGCCTCTCGCGTCGCGCGGAACCTGCGGCGCAAGGCTGGTGGGTGCCGTACGTGGATCTTCACGTCTTCGCCGACGAGCTGGCATCGTACGGTCCGGAAGTCCGTGTCGTCGAACCGGATGACGTCAAAGCAGAGGTCATTCGGCGGCTTCGCTCTACTCGGGATGCGCACAGCGGAGGGAACGGATGAGCGGCTCGTCGATCGCGACCGACCGCGCAGCACTGCTCCTGCAGTTGGTGCCATACCTCATCTCCAAGGGCGAGGTGTCAGTGGCCGAGGCTGCAGACGAGTTCGACGTCACCGCGGAGCAGATGCGCACCATGGTGCGCGGCCTTACCGTCATCGGGCTGCCCGGAGACTCCGGCTATTGGCAGATGGCGAACGAGCTCTTCGACATCGACTGGGACCTGCTGGACGAGCGGGACCTCATCGCGATCACGAACTCCGTGGGTCTCGAGCGGGCGCCTCGACTGACCGCCCGCGAAGCTGCTGCTCTGCTGGCGGGACTGCAGCTTGCGGCCACGATCCCCGGCGTGGGGGATTCGCAGTTGTATACCGGGCTGCTCGCGAAACTCGCGCGCGGCGCGTCTCGCGCACCTGCTGCCGTCGTCGTTGCATCGGAGCCGGTCGATGCGGTTCGCCGTCTCGTAGCCGACGCTCTCGGTCGTCGGGTCGCTGTGAGCTTCACCTACAAGACTCCCGAAGGGTCACCGACGACACGCACGGTCGATCCCGTCAAGGTTCTGATAGCCCAAGGGCAGTGGTATCTCCAGGGCTGGTGCCATCTGCGAGAGGCGATGCGGACCTTCCACCTTGACCGCGTGAGCGATCTCGCCCTGACCGACATCCCGATCACGCACGGGCAAGAAACCGTACCCGGCTGGTTCGCCGACACCGGCGACGATGCAGCGGGCGACGTGAACGTGACCTTCGAGTTCCCGGCATCCGTCGCCCCACTCGTGGGTGACTACCTCGATCGAGCGACCGTCACTACCACGGCGGGGGTGAGCACCGCACGGATGCGGGTGGCTGATGTGCTGAGCCTGCGACGACTTGCAGCACGTCGCGGGGGAGACGTGCGGATTCTCGCGCCGACAGGCGCCCGCGAAGCGGCGCGGGAGTGGGCTGAGGCGGGCCTCGCCCAGTACCCCGGGCAGACATAAGAAGACCAAAACAGGGATATGGACGGTTCTCAGTCCAGGTTCCGGCGCCCGTGAGTGGCGCCGGGGTAGACTTCAGGCACCGCAATCGTGAGGAGACCCCATGGGGAACGCATTCGGGTGGCCGCACCTGCTGATCATTCTCGCGGTGATCCTGTTGCTGTTCGGCGCGGCGAAGCTGCCCGCGCTGGCAAAGAGCCTCGGCCAGTCCGCCCGTGTCTTCAAGGGCGAGATGAAGGCCATGAAGGACGACGACTCCAAGGATGCCGCGAAGCCCGACGTCGCAGCGTCCGAAGCCGCTGACTCGTCCTCGACGGGTTCTGCTGGCTCGTCGCAGGCCGCGTCATCCAGCGGCCGAGATTCCACAGCCTGACCCGGCCGCGTGGCGACCAGTTCCCTGCCGGAGGTAGGAGAGCCCGACCGGCCGCGCCGTGACCGGAGGATGTCTCTCGGGCAACATCTGATCGAGTTGCGCAAGCGGCTCATGATCGCTGCCCTCGCGCTCGTCGTCGGCATGGTGGTCGCGTTCATCATCACCGATCCGATCATCCGGCTGATTACGATTCCGATCGCAGATGTGGCGGCCATGCGTGGCGAGACCGACAAGGTCGAGGTGATGTTCACGACGATCACCGGTCCGTTCGATCTCCGCATCCGAATCGCTTTCGCGACCGGACTTCTGATCTCTGCACCGGTCTGGCTGTGGCAGATCTG
Organism: Microbacterium sp. UBA1097; assembly: GCF_002313585.1. Lineage (NCBI taxonomy): Bacteria > Bacillati > Actinomycetota > Actinomycetes > Micrococcales > Microbacteriaceae > Microbacterium > Microbacterium sp. UBA1097. The sequence goes on from NZ_DCBW01000010.1 coordinate 5,478, forward strand.
GGCTTTCATCATGCCGGGACTCACAAGGAAAGAAGTCGGCTACACGGCGGGGTTCGTCGGGGCAGCTGTTCCGCTGTTCTTCGCGGGGACTACCGTGGGGTGGCTCGTGCTCCCGCACGTCGTCGAGATCATGGCGACCTTTGCTCCAGACCAGACTTCCCTGTTCTACGACGCAACGTACTACTACGACTTCGTCTTCAAGTTCCTCCTTGTGGTCGGGGTTTCTTTCGTCCTACCCGTCTTCCTCGTTGCTTTGAACGTCGCGGGGGTGATCTCGGGCCGCGGCATTCTCAAAGGGTGGCGGGTTGCAGTGCTGGTGGCTACCCTCTTCGCGGCGGTTGCAACACCCGCAGCTGACGCCGTGTCAATGCTGATGTTGGCAGGCATCCTCGTCGTGCTCTTCTTCGCGGCAGCCGGTGTGTCGCTACTGTTCGACCGACGCAAATCCAAGCGCGACGCAGCCCTGCTGCCGCCTGAGGCGACGGGGTGAGTGCTCCAAGCCCAGCGGAGCGATTTGCGCGGGCCGAAGCAGCCCGTGCGTATCCGGTCACGGCGGCGTTCGCCGACGATCAGCGTTTCGATCTCGATCCGTTTCAGATCGCCGGATGCCACGCGCTCGAGTCGGGGCGAAGCGTGCTCGTCGCTGCGCCCACGGGGGCGGGAAAGACCATTGTCGGCGAGTTCGCGATTCATCTGGCGATGCGGGAGCCCTCCGACAAGGCGTTCTACACGACGCCGATGAAGGCGCTGTCGAACCAGAAGTTCCGCGAACTCGTCGATGTCTATGGGCCCGATGATGTGGGGCTTCTCACCGGAGACACCAACATCAACGGAAATGCTCGCGTCGTCGTGATGACGACCGAGGTGTTGCGCAACATGCTGTACGCGGGCTCACCGGCGCTCCGCGACCTGCGCTATGTCGTCATGGACGAAGTCCATTACCTCGCCGACAGGTTCCGCGGTGCAGTGTGGGAGGAGGTCATCATCCATCTGCCGCCGGCGGTGCGTCTCGTTTCGCTGTCGGCGACGGTCTCGAACGCCGAAGAGTTCGGTGATTGGCTCGACACCGTGCGCGGAGACACTGACGTCATCGTGTCTGAGACGCGACCGGTTCCGCTCGAACAGCATGTTCTGGTGCGCGGCGACCTTCTGCCGCTGTTCGACGATCGCGCCGGCATCGCGACGGCGCAGGTGAACCAAGAGCTCATGCGCATTCGCTCGTTCAAGGGCCCGACCTACGAGAACAATCGGCGCGCTCAGGCTGGCCGCAGTGCCGCAATGTCAGGAAGTCGCGGCCGTGACGGCCAGCATCGCCGCCCCCACAAGGGCGGTCAGCGGCCGGTGAGATCGGCGAATGCACAACGGATCGAACGGCTCGATCGCCCCGAGGTGATCGAACTCCTCGCGCGATCGAATCTGCTCCCCGCCATCTTCTTCATCTTCAGCCGCGCCGGCTGCGATGCCGCGGTGCAGCAGGTTCGCCGGTCCGGAGCCCGCTTCACGACACCCGAGGAGCGGGCGGAGATCCGGGCGATCGTCGAGGAGCGCACCCGAACCCTGCTCGAGGAGGATCTGGCTGTCCTCGGATTCTGGGAATGGCGCGAGAACCTTGAGCGGGGAGTCGCTGCGCATCATGCGGGTCTTCTGCCGGCGTTCAAAGAGGTCGTCGAAGAGCTCTTCCAGCGCAAGCTCGTGAAGGTCGTGTTCGCCACCGAGACCCTCGCGCTGGGGATCAACATGCCGGCGAGAACTGTCGTGCTCGAGAAGCTCGAGAAGTTCAACGGCGAAGCGCGGGTCGCGATCACCTCGGGCGAGTACACACAGCTGACCGGTCGAGCTGGACGCCGGGGGATCGATGTCGAAGGCCACGCCGTCGTCCAGTGGACCGAAGGACTCGACCCGCAGGCCGTGGCAGCACTGGCATCCCGCCGCACGTATCCGCTGAACTCCAGCTTCCGGCCGACCTACAACATGGCGGTCAATCTCATCGACCAGTTCGGCAGAGCACGGGCGCGCGAGATCCTGGAGTCCTCGTTCGCCCAGTTCCAGGCGGACCGCGCTGTCGTCGGCCTTGCCCGGCAGGTGAAGGATGCCGAAGAGTCGCTCGCGGGCTACGCCAAGGCGATGAGCTGCGACAAGGGCGACTTCGCCGAATACTCCGGCATCCGTCGCGAGCTGAGTGATCTCGAGAAGCTGAATCGCAAGGACGCCAATGCTTCGCGCCAGACGCGCGACAAGCGCCAGCGCGAGATCAGTGAGCTGCGGAGGCGCATGCAGCGGCATCCGTGCCACCAGTGCCCCGACCGTGAGCATCACGCCCGCTGGGCAGAGCGGTACTGGAAGCTGAACCGCACCGTCGAACGACTCCGTGGCCAGATCGACGCGCGCACGGGAACCGTCGCGCGGGTCTTTGACCGCATCGTGGATGTTCTGGCCTCTCTTGATTACGTGCGCGTGGATGCAGACGGAGCGGCGACGCTCACGGCCGCTGGTCGCACAATGCGCCGGATCTACGGAGAGCGTGACTTGCTCGTGGCCGAGTCACTGCGCCTGGGCCTGTGGGACTCGCTGGACGCGCCGTCGTTGGCCGCCCTGGCCTGTGCTCTGGTCTACGAGCCGCGCCGGGACGAACCGGGGGAGCGGGCGCTTCCCCGCGGCGCGTTCCGCGAGGCTCTCGCGCAGACCCTCGACCTCTGGCAACGCCTGGACGATCTCGAACGCGACTCGCGGCTGCCCGGGTCGGAGCCGCCGGCAGCGGGACTCGCGCTCGCGATGCACTCGTGGGCAAAGGGGATGCCGCTGGATCGCGTGCTTCGCGAGGCAGACCTTGCCGCCGGCGACTTCGTCCGGTGGGCCAAGCAGACGATCGACCTTCTCGACCAGATGTCGCTTGTGGCCGAACCCAGCCTTGCCACGGTCGCGCGGCGGGCGCTCGATGGTGTTCGTCGCGGGATCGTGGCGTACTCGTCGGTGTGATCGCCGAACCTTCAGCCGCACCATAGCCGTCCGAATGTAGGCTGGTCCTCATGCCCGAACCGTCGAGCGCCACGCAGAGCCGTACCACCGGTGTCCGTGCGCTGTTGCCCTTGTGGGCTGCGGTATTGGTGGCAGTTGCTGCCGGGCTCATCCTCGATCTGGCGTACCCGTCGGTGGGCTGGTGGCCGTTGGCTTTCGTCGGTGTCGGACTCTCGCTTGTGGCGCTCATTGGGCGCAGCGCCTGGGGCGCGCTGCTGGTCGGGTTCATCTTCGGGATCACGTTCTATCTCGTCCACATCGTGTGGCTGAACCGCTACCTCGGCGTCATCCCGTGGTTCGCCCTGGCGGTCGCGGCCACCATCTACGTCGCGCTCGGCTCCGTGCTCATCGCGTTGGCATACCGGTGGATGCCGAGAGCAGCCCCCGGTCGGTGGGCTCAGCTCGTCCTGACACCGCTGCTGATAGCCGGGCTGTGGACACTGCGGGAACTCGTGACCGGATCCTGGCCCTACACAGGGTTCCCGTGGGCGCGGATCGGGATGAGTCAATCCGAGAGCCCCCTTTCACACCTGACCTCGTGGATCGGCGTGACGGGCCTGTCGTTCCTGATGGTCGCCTTCACCGCCGGGACCATCGAGTGGCTGCGACTGCGCCAGTGGTCGGATGTGCGCACGGCGCTGCCGGTCGCAGGGCTGGGGATCGCCCTGCTCGTCACGCCGCAGTTCCCGACCACCCCGGCGGGCACGATGACCGTGGGAAGTGTGCAGGGCAACGGTCCCTCCGGATACTTTGACGCGCGACAGCGAAACGACATCCTGAACGCGCAGCTGTCGGCATCCACTGACCTGATCGGTCAGGACATGGATGTGCTGCTGTGGCCCGAAGGCGGGATCGACTCGGATCCGATGACCAACGCGACGACTGCGGCGGTTCTGGACGGACTGTCGGAGGCGGCGGATGCTCCGCTTCTTGTCAACGCCGCAACAACGCGGGGCGACCTGACCTACAACACCTCGATGCTGTGGGAAGCGGGGGAGGGCGCCGTGCAGTATCACGACAAGACTCACCCGGTTCCCTTCGGCGAGTACGTGCCCGACCGGTGGTTCTACGAGATGATCGTTCCCGATCTGATCGGGCTCATCGGCCGGGAGTACACACCAGGATCCAATCCGCCGTACGTCGATATCGATGGCACCGGGGTGGGGCTCGCTATCTGTTTCGACGTGATCTATGACGACGTCATCCATGAAGGCGCGCGAGACGGCGCCGAGGTCTACATGTTCCAGACCAACAACGCCGACTTCCGCAACACCGACGAGAACCTGCAGCAACTCGCTTTCGCGCGCACGCGCGCTATCGAGACCGGTCGTTCGGTCGTGAACATCTCGACAGTCGGCACGAGCCAGGTGATCGGCCCCGACGGTGCGACGATCGATTCTCTTCCCGCCGATGAGGCCGGAGCGATGCTCACCGATGTTCCGCTGCGGACCGGCCTGACCCCGAGCATCGTGATCGGCGGCTCACTGGGCATGGCGATCGCGATTCTTAGCATTGCCGGTCTGATCGCCAGCGGAGTCGTCGCGAGCCGCCGCCGGACATGAAACGGGACCGATCCGTGATCGGACCGGTCCCGTTTGTTGCACCGCTTCGTAAGCCGTCGCGGTGGGCGTCTGTCAGGCGCTGAGCTTGTCGACCGTGACGTCGTCGCCGGCGCCTCGGCGTGAGCGAACGAAGGCGAGGCGCTCTTCGAGCAGCTCCTCGAGCTCCGGGATCGTGCGACGCTCGAGAAGCATGTCCCAGTGCGAGCGGGGGGCTTTGACGTCGCCGTGGTCGACGGTGACGGTCTCGCCGTCGACCCGCAGCAAAGCCTCGGCGCCGCAGGTGCGGCATTCCCAGGTCTCGGGGACCTCGGCGTCTGCCGCGAAGGTCATGGTGGTGTCACGTCCACAAGACGTGCAGGAGTAGGTGAATTGTGCCCGCTCATGAAATACGACGCCGTCCTCGCTCTGTAGGCTGGAGGCGCCGAGTCGCATGCCGCGGAGGCTGCGGTCTGCCATTGTGTGGTCCTCTCGTCGCTGTTCAGGTATAACGCTCTCAGCTGGGCAGATCATCCATGCCGACCCGCAGATGAGAGCATTCTCAGCCGATCTTCAGCGGGGGAGGAATAGGCGCAACGCCGACCTGGGGTGCGGCGCCGTCAGCGCCGCCGAATCAGGGGTGGCCCAGCGCGGGTCCGAGAGTCGTGAGCGCGACGTCTACGCGATCTGTGACGATGCCGTCGACGCCCATGCCGACAAGCCGGCTCATGTCTGCGGGATCGTTCACTGTCCATACGTGGACTTCGACCCCGTGACGGTGAGCGGCTTCAAGCAGCCGTGGCGTCACCACCCGCACCGGTCCCTGACGCTCCGGGACCTGCAGTGCGTCGATGCCCGCGAGCGAGGATGCGACCAGCCGCGGCGACCGCGCGACGAGGCCCCAGAGCAGCCGGGCGATGGTCTCGCGACCCGCCGATGTTGCAGGTGCCACCGCGCCGGTGGGTGCGTGACGAGCTGCGGATGCTACGGCTGCGCGGCGGCGGGTGTCCGCAAAACTCGTCAGGAGCACGCGCTCACCATGACCGGCCACGAGCATGCCGACGGCGTCAGCAGCGCCGGGCGCCTTCACGTCGAGGTTGAACCTCACGGTCGGGAAGTCCTCGAGCGCGGTGCGCAACGTGATCAGTCCGCCGCGATCTGCCATCAAGTCAGTCAACTCTGAAAGCTCGACGTCAACGACACGTCGAGGATCGCCCGTCACCCGACGAAGATCCGCGTCATGGAACAGCACGACCTCGCCGTCCCGGGTGAGATGACAGTCGGACTCGACGTAGGTCGCGCCAGCGCGCTTCGCCGCGGCAACCGATGCGTAGGAGTTCTCCGCAATCGCTTCGTCAACCGTCAGCCCCCGGTGCGCAAGGACGCGCGGGTATGGCGCGTCGACGAAGTACGGGTGGGTCACGCCTGCTCGTCAGGTGCAGACTTTGCGGCCTCCCGCGCCCCGAACGCACCGGACACACCCTTGAGTGCCTCGGTGAACTCGCTCGGAATGATCCAGAGCTTGCTCGACGCGCTGTCGCTGATCTTCGGAAGCGTCTGCAGGTACTGGTAGGCGAGCAGCTTGTCATCCGGATTGCCCTCGTGGATGGCGTTGAACACCGTGGCAATCGCCTCAGCTTCACCCTGCGCACGCAGGATCTGGCCCTGCTTTTCGCCCTCGGCGCGCAGGATCTCGGCCTGACGTGCGCCCTCAGCCTGCAGGATGGCCGACTGCTTCGTGCCCTCTGCGGTGAGGATCGCCGCACGACGGTCTCGCTCGGCGCGCATCTGCTTCTCCATGGAGTCCTGGATGGACACCGGGGGATCGATGGCCTTCAACTCCACCCGCGACACTCGGATTCCCCACTTGCCCGTCGCTTCGTCCAGAACGACCCGCAGCTTCGTGTTGATTTCGTCGCGACTGGTCAGTGCCTCCTCGAGGTTCAAGCCACCGACGACGTTTCGCAACGTCGTCGTCGTGAGCTGCTCGACTGCGCCCAGATAGTTCGCGATCTCGTAAGTGGCCGCACGGGCGTCAGTCACCTGGAAGTAGACGACCGTGTCGATCGAGACGACGAGGTTGTCTTCCGTGATGACCGGCTGCGGGGGGAACGAGACGACCTGCTCGCGCATGTCGATCAACGGCCGAACGCGGTCGATGAACGGGACGAGGAGGTTCAAGCCGGGGGAGAGGGTCTTGTGATAGCGGCCGAGGCGCTCCACGACGCCGGCTGTGGCCTGCGGAATGATCCGGATCGATCGGAAGATCACCACGACCACGAAGATCGCAATGACAAGCAGCAGGACGATGACAAAGATCTGTCCCGCGAACGCGCCGATGTCAATCATGTTCCACGGTCCTTTCTGTCGATGGCCGGGGCTCCGGAGCTACTTCGACGGCGGCGCCTCGCACTGCAATGACGCTGACGGACTGTCCAACGCTCGCCTCGGCATCCGTGACGCCCGCGCTCAGTCGTGCCGTCCACGTCTCGCCGTTGTCGAGCTTCACCTCACCCGCACCCTGCACGAACGCGCGGGTCACGCGCGCCGGCATCCCGACGAGTGCATCGACGTTCGTGAGGACGACGGGCGAACTTCGATGCAGCGCCCGCAGCAGGAGTGGGCGAATCGTGAACAGGAGAAGCGCTGATGCGATCGCGGCGAGGCCGATTTGCAGCCACCACGGGCCGCCCAGCAAATTCGTTCCCAGGCCCCCGATGAGAGTTCCGGCGGCGAGCATGAGGAATGTGAACTCAAGGGTGAGCAGTTCGATGATCACGAACAGGACTGCCAGAGCGAGCCAGAGGATCCACAGATACTGCGTGAGATCGGGCAACATCCGAGTCTCCTTCCTCTTGGACTGACCCTATCAACGCAGGGCGCGCAGCGGACCGGTTGGTAGGGTCGGTACGCGCGCCATTCCGGTGCCGCCCGCGGCCGATGCGCCACCGTGCAACAGGAGCAACAGTGACCGACATTTCCACCCCGATCGCCCCCGGAACCCTGCGCGGCAAGACCGCACTGGTGACCGGCTCGTCGCGCGGAATCGGTGCCGACACCGTCCGCTATCTCGCAGCCGCGGGGGCCAACGTCGTCATCAACTTCCGCAACAAGGCTCCCCGCGCTGAGAAGCTTGCCGCTGAGGTGCGGGAGCTGGGTGTCGACGCTCTCGTCGTGGGAGCGGACCTCACCGATCCAGAGTCGGTCGCGGCAATGTTCGCTGCCGTCGAGGAGGCCTTCGGAGGCCTGGACATCCTCGTCCTGAACGCATCCGGTGGCATGGAATCAGGAATGGCGGAAGATTACGCCCTGCTGCTGAACCGAGACGCTCAGGTCAGCGTGCTTGAGACGGCAGTGCCGCTTCTTCGGGGCGACGCACGGGTGGTCTTCGTGACCAGCCACCAGGCGCACTTCATCCGAACGACCCCGACCATGCCCGAATATGAGCCGGTCGCGCTGTCCAAGCGTGCCGGCGAGGATGCGCTTCGCGAGCGGGTGCCCGCGCTCCTCGAACGCGGCATCGGGTTCGTCGTCGTCTCCGGCGACATGATCGAAGGAACCATCACCGCAACGTTGCTGGAGCGTGCGAACCCCGGAGCTATCGCGTCGCGTCGCGAATCAGCCGGCAAGCTCTACAACGTTTCGGAGTTCGCTGCCGAGGTCGCACAGGCCGCTGTGGACCCGATCCCCGCGGACAACACGCGGCTCGTCGGCGACACGAGCTCTTTTGTGGGGGAGTAGTCCGCACTGCATCCATTCACAGCAGAAGGCCCCGGGAAATCCCCCGGAGCCTTCTTCTGTGATGTGTCTTGTCAGACGCTCTTCTTACCGAACGTGAACGCGCGCACGATCTGGATGATGCCGAGCACGACGAGAGAGATCCCGAGCAGCCACCAGAGCACGACCGCGCCCAACAGCGGCGAGAACAGCAGCACGACACCGGCGACGATGCTGATGATCGCGAAGAAGATCGTCCAGCCCTTGGATGCTGCGTCACCCAGCGTGGTCAGGGAGACGACACCTTCGATGATCCACATGATGCCGACCAGGATGCCGAGGAAGACGGCGAACCAGCCGGTGGTGGCTGCGAGGTTGAAGAAGGCGAAGATACCAGCGGCGATGAACACGACGCCGAGGATGATGTGGCCAACGCGAGACCATCCACCCATCGACTTCGAGAAAATGCCGAGGCCGCCGTAGACCAGTCCGCCGACGATGGCGTAGATGGCGATGATCGCGGTCACGACCATGGCCGTGCGGCCTGGCCAGACGAGGATCAGGATTCCGACGATGAGCGAGAGGACACCGGCGATGCCGAGCGCCGTGCGGACGCCGTTGATGGCCTCCTTGGCGACGGAGCTTTCGGTTGACATGGCGTTCCCTTTCTGGGAGTTAGCTGAGAGCTTGCGTTCTCAGCGTAGCGTTCTTCCGGCCGGACTTCGGGGGAGTGGGAGGGGCATGTCGGCCCGAGATCACCCGAAAAGGACGAGCGCGCCGATCAGCACCGGGATGCACCCGATTGTTGTGAGGAAGACAGTGTCACGCGCGACGGTTTCCGCGACGCCGAAGCGCTGAGCGAAGTTGAAGACATTCTGTGCGGTCGGGAGGCTCGCCAGGACGACCACGGTGAGCGTTTCGGGCGCCGGCAATCTGAACACGATGCTCGCAAGCACCCAGGCCAGCACCGGCATCAGTATCAGCTTGAACGCGGTAGCCAGGATCACCTCGCGGCGGTGACCGCCGGCGGCGAGAACCCGCTGGCCATGGAGAGACATCCCGTAGCTCAGAAGGAGCACCGGGACGCATGCTGCGGCGAGGAAGTGTAAAGGCTCCGTGACGAGTGACGGGAGCCGAAGCCCCGTCGCCGCCACGATCGTTCCGGCCACCGATCCGATCACGACCGGGTTCGTCACAGTGCGTAGCGCGATCTTTCCGAAGTTCCGAGTCTGCGCGGTGACGCTTTCGAGGATCGCCATCGAGATCGGTACGAGGACGAGCAGTTGGAACAAGATGACGGGTGCCGGGAACGCGGCCGATCCCAGGAGATAGAGCGACAGGGGGATCCCGATGTTGTTGGAGTTCACCTGACCGGCCGCGAGCGCGCCGATGAGCGTGTCTCCCACGGGCCGTCGCCACAACAGGCGGGAGATCGTTGCGTAGAGGCCGATGACGATGATCGCCGTGATCGCCGAGACCGGGAGAAGTGCCGAAAACAGGGTTGCGATATCGGCTTCGGAGAGGACCACAAACAGCAGCACGGGGGAAAGGACGAAAAACACCAGTCGTCCCAGAACCGGGCCGGCTTGCGGGCCGAGGAGGTTGATCCGGCCGATCACGTATCCGACGGCGATCGCGAGGCCGATAACCGCGAACCCGGTGGCGGCGTTCAGCACGAAAGGTCCGGAGCTCGCATCGTTCCACGCTACCGCCGCCGTTCGCGAGCACCAGTCACGCGGCCGCGTCAGGACTGACCGGAACGAAAGATCTGGACACTTGAGGCGCGGCCGCGCTCGCTGAGGACGAGTGCGAGAACACCGAGTCCGATCGTGCTGGCAAGGTTCGATAGTGCGCCGAGGAGTGTCGCGACGTCGGCCAGCGCCTGCTGCGGGAGTGCGAGGGTCGCGAACATGGCCTGGGTGATGACGCCCACAAGGACGCTCAGACCGAGCACCCAGAGCGGCGCCCACCGCCACGGAGACGGAACGATGCGGGTCCGCGCGATCTGGACGGTTGCGATGATGCCGGCGGCGAGCGGCATCAGCAGATGGAGGTAGCCGAAGACGACGTACGTCGGCGGAACCGAATCTGGAGTAGCGAAGCCGCCGCTCGGCGTCAGCGCGTCGAAGACGATGCGGGCGGCGACCTGCCACCAGGCGAGGATCAGGATCGCGACGAGGCCCAACGGCCTGCGCGCTACGACGCTTTCGTATCGCGTGCGTCCCACTGCGAACACTGTCACGCCAACGCTCCACGTGAGTTCGGCGATCACAGCAAGCGCGGGAGTCAGTGAGGAACCCAGCGCGATCTCGCGCATCATGACAAGCACTCCGGAGAGGATGAGTGCGCTGCCACCGATTGTCCACGTCAGGTTTCGTCGCCGCATCCGTCGATGCCTAACCAGACGGCGTTCACGACGACGGACGGCCCCGTACAGTCGATCCCGAGAGCAGTATCCGATAATGCACATTATGTCAGCTCGTAAATCCAGAACTTGCAGGAATTGCAGGATCTGGAGAACCGGCTAATCCCCTTCCCCGCTTGCATTAATCGCGCTTGACCAGGAATTACTCCGTTCTCGGGCGCCTCACGCATCCAGCAACGCCGGTCGGAATTCAACTGCTGACGATCCCTTTGGATTTACCCTCTGATCTGGTTTTCCGGATCCACCCATTGCGATTTCTGCAGGAATCCTGCAATATTTGCAGGCGAGGCGGTGGTGTCCGATGGTGGGTTCTGATGGCGGCGGGACGCTTTCATTCCTGCCTGTTCCCGGGGCTGCTCCAGACCCTGACGTCTTCCTCGAAGAGGTTCTTGACGCGTGGGCGGCGTCGTTGCGCTCGCGCGGCATCAAGGCAGGCTACGTGCGCACGAGTCGTTCGGTGGTGTTCCGCCTGTGTGACTCGGCGGGCAAGTTCCCCTGGGAGTGGAACGTGGGCGACGCGACCGACTGGTTCGATCATCTTCGTTCGGTTCGAGGGTTGGCACAGTCCACGCTGCGCGCGTATCAGGGCATGATCGAGGCATTCTGCGACTTCGCGACGAGCCCGGCGTACGACTGGGGCGTGCGCTCGGCTCAGATGTTCGGCCAGGTTTTCTCGCAGGTCGTCAACGAATTCAACCGGATCACGCACTCACAGACCAACGAGGCCAAACCCGAGAAGCGGGCATTCACTGAGGACGAGCTCCAGCAGCTCTTCGACCTCCTCGACGTGGAGTACGTGCGCGTGCTCGAGTCCGGGCGCAGCGGCGCCCTGACGGTGCTCAGAGACGCCGCGGCCTGCAAGATCGCGTACGGGTGGGGGCTCCGCGTCACCGAGGTCCGGCGGCTGCAGATCGTTGACTTCTCCGCGAACGCTCGCACACCCTACTTCGGCGACTTCGGCAACCTGCACGTGCGATTCGGGAAGGCGAAGGCCGGCCAGGTGTTCAAGCCGCGAAACGTGCTGACGGTGTGGCAGTGGGCCGCCGAGGTCGCCGAGGACTGGACGAACAACGTCCTCCCCCGCTACGGCGAACCGCTCACTGATCTGTTTCCCACCAACACAGGCAGCGTGGTGTCGGCGAACCACCTCTGGCAACGGATCAGCGATTGCGTCGACGAGCTTGGCTTTCCTCCGGGACTCGATTTCCACTCGCTGCGCCGTTCGTATGCGACGCATCTGCTCACGTCCTATCGGTACGACATCAAGTTCATCCAGATGCAGCTCGGACACGAGCACGCTGCGACAACGTCGATCTACACCCTCCCGGCGGCCGATTTCCAGATCGCCGAGCTCGCCCGAGTGCACCGGGAGATGCTCGAGGCGACCGGCACCGCGGTCGCCTTGCCGAAGCGAAAGCTCAGGCTTCCGCCGCGGCCGCCGCTCCCACCCAACCGCAAGAAGAATCGGGGCGCATCATGAGACGCGAGATCGAGTACCAGTGGCGAATCCGCGAGCTGATGGCCAGACAGCACATCACCAGCAGCACCCAGCTCGTCGAACCGCTTCGCGAGCGAGGAATCACATTGTCGGCCTCGCAGGTCTACCGCTTGGTGGCACAGGACCCGGAACGGATCGCGTTCAAGGTTCTCGTGGCGCTGTGCGACATCCTGCATTGCGAGGTGAACGATCTAGTGACCTTCACCGCGGCAGACGCCCGCACCATCCGCCAGAAGCGCGTCGCGAACGGCGATCCAGGCGTTCCCGACCTGCGCAACTACCGGCCCGTCCGCGCCCGCGTCACCCGAGACGATGGCTAGACCCCGCGAGTACGGCCGCGTCCGGCCGGCTACGTTGAACTCGCTCACACCGCCGGAGCCACGCGGGCGACCACGATCCGAGGGCGAGAAGCACTGCGACCGGTGCGGGCGCATGAGCGCCAAGATTCGCGTCCGCTGGCCGGATGGAGCGATCTGCGGCATCTGCTTCAGGGAAGCGGCCCACACGTACGGGGTGTGCGCGGGCTGCGGCGACGACCGCCTGCTCCCGGGCCGCGACGAGCACGCCAAGCCGATCTGCCGAGACTGCGCCGGCATCACGACCACCATGACCTGCGGCAGGTGCGGCGTCGAAGCCGAGCGGTTCCGCAACGGCCAATGTGCCCGCTGCGTCATCGAGGCCGACCTGACCGAGCTCCTCAAGCCCACCACTCCCCCAGATCTACGCATCAAACAACTGATCCAAGTGTTCGTCGAGTCAACACGGCCTGAGAGCATCTACACCTGGATGCGAGGCGAGAAGGCCCACGAGTTGCTCAGGAAGATCGGCGACAGAGAACTCGACCTCACCCCGGAGGCGTTCAACGCATTGCCGCGCGGGCATTCGGTGGAGCACCTTCGTGAAATCCTCATCCACAACCGCCTCATGGTCGCCCCCGCGGATCGGCACCTGGCGATCTTCGAAGGCTGGGTCGACGCCCGCCTACGTGAGCTGCAGCCCCATCCTGACGTGGCGTCGATCATCGAGCAGTACGCCCGGTGGCATCACCTGAACCGGCTACGTGAGCGCGTCGGCGTCGCGAACATGGACATCGCCTGCCGGAACGCACGACAGCAGATCACTGAGGCTGGCAAGTTCCTCATCTGGGTCGAACAGGCCCGGGAGCGAACCGTCGCCACATTCCACCAGGAAGACATCGACGCCTACCTGGATGGTGCGGTCACGACACGTTTCCAAATCAAGCACTTCATCGGCTGGTTCGCGCGCGGTCGTGGCGGATCACGGAAGCTCTACGTCCCGCCGCGCAAGGCGATCACCCTGCCCACACTCACGCAGGCGCAGCGCATCCAAGCGATCCGCAACGCGGTCGAGTTCGAACAAGTCGCGCTCAGCACCAGAGTCGCCGCACTCATCCACCTCCTTTGGGCGACACCGCTCACCCGCATCGTCAGACTCACAGCGGATCAGCTCGAGCTACGCCCGGACGGCATGTTCATCCGGCTCGGTGTGAACGTGAGCGAGATCCCCGAACCTCTCGCGCCCATGTTCTGGCGACAGCTCGAGGACCGCGACGGAATGACCACGAACACCGGCACCGACTGGCTGTTCCCGGGTTACCGTGCCGGCCGGCACCTGTCAGTTCCCACCCTGCAGCAGCGGCTCAACACGCTGGGTATCGACCCGCAGCGCACCCGGAACACGACCTTGAAACAGCTCACCGCACTCATCGACGTAGCGTCGCTTTCCGATTTGCTCGGGTATTCGCCGAAGACCCTCGCTCAGCATGCCGAGCGATCCGGATCCCACATGGCGCGGTACGTCGACGCGAAACAGCACGCCCATCGACCTTGACCCCAGCTGAGACCTAGGCGCCCGACTGAGCGAGCTCGCTGCCTGCCGGTGAGGAGGCCCGGCGAGCACCAAGCCAGGCAAGGGCCGCGGCAGCGGTGCCGATTGCGGCGAGGACGAGGGCCACAGCCGGGAGACCGAGCAGAGCACCGAGCGTGCCCGCCAAGGGGTACGTGATGATGAAGCACGCATGCGACAGCGAGAACTGCGCAGCGAACACCGCCGGGCGAGTCCCCACGTCGGATGCCCGCCGAAGCAGTCGAGCCGACGGTGTGAGCAGCAACGAGGTCGCCGCGCCGAGGTAGAACCACGTCGCGATGAGCGCGCCCCACGTTCCAGTCGACGCAGGCATCCCGATGAAGATGGCCGCCGCGACCAACCCAACCGGAAGCGCAATAGCGCCGGCGAGCATGACCTTGAGATCACGGATCCGGTCGAGCACCTTCGGCAGCCCGAGCGCCACGACCATGGACCCGGCGCCGTAGGCGGCCAAGAGGAGCGCGACATCGGTCTGGGGCCGCCCGAGGAGCCCCTGCACGAGCACCACGGTGTTCACGATGACCATCGCCGTCGAGGTCGCCACGACGAGGTTCATCGCGAGCAGGCTCCGCAACTCCGGCGTCCGCCAGAACACGCGCACCCCGCTGGTCAGCCGTTCGAAGAAGGGAGCCGGTTCGGCAGGGGCGATCTTCGGGAACTTGGTCGCGATCACGAGCGCCGCGGACCCGATGAAGCCGAGGAAGGTGCCGACGAAAAGGTTGTTGTAGGTGATGACCGTCAGCAGCGCCGCAGCGAGCATCGGACTCACCAACGCTTCGAGGTCGTACGCGAGACGTGACAGGGACAAGGCCCGCGTGTACTGCCCCTCGTCAGGGAGCACTTCCGGAATCACCGCCTGGAAGGCGGGCGTGAACGTCGCTGACGCGGCCTGCAAGACGAAGATGAGGATGAAGATCTGCCACGCTTCGGTAACGAACGGGAGACTGATCGCGACCGCAGCACGAAGCACATCAGCTGCGATGAGGACGAGCTTGCGCGGCAGGTGACCAGTGAGCGCAGCGACGACCGGGGCGACGCCGACGTACGCCAGCATCTTGATCGTGAGCGCTGTGCCGAGAACGACGCCGGCGTCACCACCGGCGATGTCGAACGCGAGCAACCCGAGCGCAATCGTCAGTAGCCCCGTGCCAAGGAGAGCGACGCCCTGAGCGCAGAAGAGCTTCGCGTACGACGGGCTCCGGAGAACCTCAAGCACCAGTGATGCTCCTCACCGGCGCAGCGGCCGGCATCGCAGCGCGATGGTGCGCCGGGTTCTGATCGAGCGCGTGCTCGGCCTGGAAGATGGCGTCGGCGACCAGCTGACGAG